>JAODNO010000390.1 GCA_025465235.1 Pseudonocardia sp. | reverse complement strand
GCACCGCGAGCTCCGCTGTGGACGCGCCGGTCACGGTGTTGCGGGTGTACTGCACGTGGCCCGGGGTGTCGGCGAGCACGAACTCCCGCGTCGGGGTGCCGAAGTAGCGGTAGGCCACGTCGATCGTGATGCCCTGCTCGCGCTCGGCGCGCAGCCCGTCCACCAGCAGCGACAGGTCCGGGGTGGACAGTCCCTTGTCGACCGACGCCCGCTGCACGGCCTCGATCTGGTCGGCGAGTACGGACTTGGTGTCGTACAACAGGCGCCCGACCAGCGTCGACTTGCCGTCGTCGACGCTGCCGGCTGTGGCGAAGCGGAGCAGATCCCGTGTCACTAGAAGTACCCCTCGCGCTTCCGGTCTTCCATCGCCGCCTCGGAGAGGCGGTCGTCCGCGCGGGTGGCCCCGCGCTCGGTGAGCCGGGAGGCGGTGACCTCGGCGATGATCTCGTCCACTGTGGACGCCACGGACTCGACCGCACCGGTGCACGAGCCGTCGCCGACGGTGCGGTAGCGGACGTCGCGCAGCTCCAGGCTCTCGGCGCCGCGCGGGCCGCCCCACGGGCCCTCCGCCAGCCACATGCCGTCGCGGCGGAAGACCTCCCGTTGGTGGGAGAAGTAGATCGACGGCAGCTCGATGCCCTCGCGCTCGATGTAGCGCCAGACGTCGAGCTCGGTCCAGTTCGAGATCGGGAACACGCGTACGTGCTCACCGGGCGCGTGCCGGCCGTTGTAGAGGTTCCACAGCTCCGGCCGCTGGCTGCGGGGATCCCAGCGCCCGAACCCGTCGCGCAGCGAGATGATCCGTTCCTTGGCCCTGGCCCGCTCCTCATCGCGCCGCCCGCCGCCGAACACCGCGTCGAACCGGTGCTCGACGATCGTGTCGAGCAGCGGGGTGGTCTGCAGCGGGTTGCGTGTGCCGTCCGGGCGCTCGACGAGGCGGCCGTCGTCGATCCAGTGCTGGACGTGGGCGACCTCGAGTCGCAGCCCGAGTCTCGCGACGAGCCGGTCCCGGAAGTCGATCACCTCGGGGTAGTTGTGCCCGGTGTCGACATGCAGCAGCGGGAACGGCACCGGTGCGGGTGCGAACGCCTTGACGGCGAGGTGCACCAGCAGCGTGGAGTCCTTGCCACCGGAGAAGAGGATCACCGGCCGGTCGAACTCGCCGGCCACCTCGCGGAAGATGTGGATGGACTCCGACTCGAGGGCCTCGAGCGCGTCGAGGCTGGGAGCTGCCGCAGCGGCCACGCTCGCGTCCAGTGGTGACCTCGCAAGCTCGGTCACGTGTGCAACCCGCACTCGATCTTGCCCGTGCCCGCCCACCGTCCGCTGCGCGGATCCGCGCCAGGCGCAGGCTTGGCCGTGCAGGGGGCGCAGCCGATGCTCGGGTAGCCCTCCCCGACCAGCGGGTTCACCAGGATCCCATGCTCGGCGATGTAGGCGTCCATGTCCTCGTCGCTCCACGCCGCGATCGGGTTGATCTTCACCAGCCCGAACTTGTCGTCGAACGTGACCAGTGGGGTGTTGGCGCGGGTGGGCGCCTCGACCCGGCGGACGCCGGTGACCCACGCGTCGTAGCCCGCGAGCGTCTTCTGCAGCGGGACCACCTTGCGCAGCCCGCAGCACTGGTTCGGGTCGCGCGCGAACAGGTCCTTGCCCAGCAGCGAGTCCTGCTCCGCGACCGTGTGCTCGGGCTCCGCGTTCACGATGCGCACGTCGTAGGTGGCCTCCACGGCGTCGCGGGTGCCGATCGTCTCGGCGAAGTGGTAGCCGGTCTCCAGGAACAGGACGTCGACACCCGGCCTGGCGCGGGCGGCCAGGTCGACGAGCACGGCGTCCTGCATGTTCGACGCGACGATCAGGCGCTCGCCGAACGTCTCCGCGGCCCAGGTGAGCAACTGCTCGGCCGTCGCGTCCGCGCCCAGCTCGGCGGCACCTCGCTCGGCCACGCCCCGCAGGTCGATCTCCGTCGCCACACTCACCGTTCTCCCTCGCTGCGCTCGGTCGTCCGCTCTGCGGGCACGCTGTGTCGATGGTTCGCTGCGCAAGCTCCGCTCACCGCACTACCTCCGCGACTCCGATTCCGACGAGCTTCAGTGAGAACGTCCGCAGGCAGTCGGCGCAGTACCAGGCACCGTGGGGCACCTTCTCGGTCTGCTCCGCGGGCCGCAGGTCCTCCTCGCCGCAGTACGGGCAGTAGAAGGGGACAGCACGCTCAGACATTTCGGATCACCTCGCGCGTCACTTGAGATCGTCCTCGGGCGCCCGCGTGACCCACTGGGCGAACCGCTCGCCGTCCTCGCGCTGGTCGACGTAGCGGCGGACGACCCGGTCGACGTAGTCGCCGAGCTCCGCGCTGGTCACCTTGAGTCCGCGCAGCTTCCGGCCGAACCCGGCGTCGAGGCCGAGGCCGCCGCCGAGGTGCACCTGGAAGCCCTCGACCTGGTTGCCGTTCGCGTCGGTCACGATCTGGCCCTTGAGCCCGATGTCCGCCACCTGCGTGCGGGCGCAGGAGTTGGGGCAGCCGTTGAGGTGGATCGAGATCGGGACGTCGGGGCTGACGTCGGCGAGGCGGTTCTCCAGCTCCTCGACCAGCCGGATCGCCCGCTCCTTGGTCTCGACGATCGCGAGCTTGCAGAACTCGATCCCGGTGCACGCCATCGTCGCGCGCCGCCAGGGCGACGGCTCGGCCTGCAGGCCCAGTGCGGCGAGCTCGGCGGTCAGCGACCTCACGTTCCGGTCGGGTACGTCGAGCACGACGATCTTCTGCTGCGGGGTGAGCCGCACCCGGCGCGAGCCGGCGGCCTCCGCGGCCTTGGCCAGTGCCACCAGCGTGGATCCCGAGACCCGCCCGGCGGGCGGTGCCACGCCGATGTAGTTGCGGCCGTCGACCTGCTTGTGCACGCCGATGTGGTCGATCGGGCGCTCGGGTGTGGCAGGCGCGGGGCCGTCCACCAGCTTCCTGCCCAGGTACTCCTCCTCGAGCACCCGTCGGAACTCCGCAGCGCCCCAGTCCGCGACGAGGAATTTGATCCGCGCGCGGTGACGCAGCCTGCGGTAGCCGTAGTCCCGGAACACCGAGATGATGCCCGCCCAGACGTCGGGAACCTCGTCGAGCGGCACCCACGCCCCGAGCCGCTGGGCGATCTTCGGGTTCGTGGACAGGCCACCGCCGACCCACACGTCGAAGCCCGGGCCGTGCTCCGGGTGCTCGACGCCCACGAACGAGACGTCGTTGACCTCGTGGGCCACGTCCTGCTGCCAGGAGATCGCGGTCTTGAACTTGCGCGGCAGGTTGGAGAACTCGGGACTGCCGATGTGCCGCTCGATGATGGCGTCGATGGCCGGCCGGGGGTCGATCTTCTCGTCGGCCGCGATCCCCGCGACCGGCGAGCCGAGGATCACCCGAGGGGTGTCGCCGCACGCCTCGGTGGTGAGGAGGCCGAGCCCCTCGAGCTTCTTCCAGATCGCGGGCATGTCCTCGATCTGGATCCAGTGGTACTGGATGTTCTGCCGGTCGGTGACGTCGGCGGTGTCGCGCGCGTGGTCCTGGGAGACCTCGCCGATCGCCCGCAGCTGCTCGGTGGTGAGCGCTCCACCGTCGATCCGGACGCGGAGCATGAAGTAGCGGTCGTCGAGCTCCTCGGGCTCCAGCGCCGCGGTGCGGCCACCGTCGATCCCGGGCCGGCGCTGGGTGTAGAGGCCCCACCAGCGCATCCGGCCGCGCAGGTCGGCGGGGTCGATCGAGTCGAACCCGCGCTTGGCGTAGACGTTCTCGATACGCGCGCGGACGTTCAGCCCGTCGTCGTCCTTCTTCGTGCGTTCGTTCGGGTTGAGCGGCTCACGGTGGCCCAGCTTCCACTGGCCTTCGCCGCGCTTGCGCTTGCCGGGAGTGGACGTGGTGGGGGGCAAGGCGGTGCCTCCGGGTCGCGACGCGGGCACGCCACGGTCGAGCGCGGCAGGCCTCGGCGCCGACTGTGGTGGTGGTCGGGGCGCGAGATCAGCGCTATCGACAGAGCGCGCTGCTCACCCGGTGCAGGTCCACGTGGCGGCGGGCCACGAGTCGCAGGGTCAGCGCAGTCACAGGAGACAGAGTGCCACTTGTCCGGTCCACGATCCATCGACGTCCGCATGCTGGGAGCGGACTCACACGCCCACCGCGTGCGACCGGTTCTCCGGAACCGCCCACCGCGGGCCGGATCGTGCGTACGGTCCCGCGACATGGACGACGGCGTGATCGACTTGGGGCGACGGTCCGGGGCGACCCTCCCGACCGTCGCCGTGACGCTCGCGGTCCTCGCGGTCGCCGCCGCCACCGGTGCGGTCGACGCCGGGGCGGGGACGGGCGCGCGGATCGGCGCCGGTGTCTGTGCAGGCCTGTGCGCGGTGGGCGTCGTCACGCTGGTGCGCGCCACCCGGCGGACGCGGCGGCTGGTGATCGACCACGCCGGCATTCGGCTCGATCTCGGCGCCCGCCGCAAGCCCGCTTTCCGGCTCGCCTGGACCGAGATCTCCGGGGTCGGCCTGCTCGTGGTGGCCGTGACCGCACCGCACTCGTTCCTCCTGCGGCTGTTCGGCTGGCCGCCGCCCCAGGTCGGGACGGTGCTGGAGCTGGTCCCGGCCGACGCCGCAGCGGTGCGTCGCCATCCCGAGCTGCTCCAGGCGTGGCGGTTCGGCCGGGAGAGCGCCTGGCGGGTCGGGCTCGGCGCGAGCCGCGACGCCCCACCGGTCGAACCGCTCGTGCTGCGGTACCGGTCCGAGCTGTGGCGGGGCGAGCGGCCGGGGTCGCTTCTCAGCGCGTGACGGGTGGCCGGGGCGGTCGATGATCGTCGGGATCGGCACATCGGCTGCGCCTGTGCACGTGGTGTCCCGGTTCCGCGGTCACCGCCCCGGGCTGCACCGGTGTGCGCTGCCGTGGCCGCTGGCACACTGGGTTGTCGTGCCCACCCAGTCGCCGTTCGGGATCTACGTCCACGTGCCGTTCTGTGCGGCGCGTTGCGGCTACTGCGACTTCAACACGTACACGCCGTCGGAGCTCGCCGGGTCAGGGGCGTCGCCGGACGGCTGGCTCGACGCCGTCCGCCGCGAGCTCGACATCGCCGCCCGGACGGTCGGGCCGCGGATGGCCGACTCCGTGTTCGTCGGCGGCGGGACCCCGTCGCTGCTCGGGGCCGACCGGCTCGGCCAGGTGCTCGGTGCCGTCCGGCAGACCTTCGGGCTCGCTCCCGGCGCCGAGGTGACCACCGAGTCCAACCCCGAGTCCACCTCGCCCGAGTTCTTCGCGGGCCTGGTCGAAGCCGGGTTCACCCGGGTGTCGCTGGGAATGCAGTCCGCCGCGCCGCACGTGCTGCGAGTGCTCGACCGCAGGCACACCCCGGGTCGCGCGGTCGCCGCGGCGCGGGAGGCCAGGGCGGCGGGGTTGGCGCACGTCAACCTCGACCTCATCTACGCCACGCCGGGTGAGACCGACGACGACCTGCGCGCCTCTCTCGACGCGGTGCTCGCCGCCGGCGTGGACCACGTGTCGGCCTACGCACTGATCGTCGAGGACGGCACCGCGCTGGCCCGTCGGGTCGCGCGCGGCGAGCTGCCCGCCCCCGACGACGACGTGGCCGCGGCCCGTTACGAGCTGATCGACGACCGCCTCTCGACGGCCGGGCTGCACTGGTACGAGGTGTCGAACTGGGCGGCGTCTCCCGCGGCCGCGTGCCGGCACAACCTCGGCTACTGGCTCGACGGGGACTGGTGGGGGCTCGGGCCGGGAGCGCACTCGCACCTGGCCGGAGTGCGGTGGTGGAACGTCAAGCATCCGGCGCGGTACGCGGCACTGCTGACCGATGGGGCGTCCCCGGAGGCCGACCGCGAGGTGCTGACGGAGTCCGAGCGTCACACGGAGCGGGTGATGCTTCGGCTGCGCCTGGCGACGGGCCTCCCGATGGATCTGCTCGACCGGGCAGGGCGCGCAGCGGCCGCCCGCGCCGCCGAGGACGGCCTGCTCGACCCCGCGGCGCTCGCGACGGACCGCGCTGTGCTGACCCGCCACGGCCGCCTCCTGGCCGACGGGGTGATCCACACGCTCCTGGCGGGGGCGCCCGCATGACCGGGCGACTCGGCGGCGGGAACCGGGCGACTCGGGGGCGCAGAACGGGCGACTCGCGGGGAGGGGGCCTGTGCGCGAGTCGCCCGTTTTTCGTGCGCGAGTCGCCCTTGCCGCGAGGCAGGTGGACATGAGCCCGCGGCGGCGGCTGCTCGTGGCGGTGGTCGGGGTGCTCGTCGTTGTGGCCGCCGTCGTGGTCGGGCTACGGGCATTCGGCGCACGTGCGCCCGCCCTCGACCCCACCGCGCTGCCGTCGCAGGACCAGCTCGGCCCGGTGCTGCTCGTCCCCGGCTACGGCGGATCCCGCGACAGCCTGCGGAGTCTCGCCGGTCGGATCGAGGCCACCGGCCGCGACGCCCAGGTGCTCACCCTCGCCGGCGACGGCACCGGAGACCTGTCGGCCCAGGTCGAGGTGCTCAACCACGCTGTCGACACGGCCCTGGCCGCCGGAGCGCCCTCGGTGGACGTGGTCGGCTACTCGGCGGGCGGGGTGGTCGCCGGGCTCTGGGTCGCCCGCGACGACGGCGCCGCGAAGGCCCGCCGGGTGGTGACGCTCGGTGCGCCATTGGCCGGCACGACGCTCGCGGCGGCGGCGTCGGCGACCGCGCCGGACGCGTGCCCGGTCGCGTGCCGGCAACTGGCTCCGGGCAGCGCGGAGCTGGCCGAGCTGGCCAGGGCGAGGGTCGGGACAGCGTTGCCGTGGCTCTCGATCTGGACCACCGACGACCAGACCGTCACCCCGCCGGACTCCGCGCGGCTGGCGGGTGCGGTGAACGTTCCTGTGCAGGCGGTCTGTCCCGGCACGCGCGTGAGCCACTCCGCGCTGCCGACCGACGCGGCCGTCACCGGGCTGGTGCTGGAGGCGATCTCCCGGGGCGCCCTCGGCGCCGGCGGGGACTGCACGACTCTGCGGGCCGCGGGAGCGGGCTGACCGGCCCGGCCGTGCACGGGGCGGGTGGGGCAGGCCCCACCCGTGCACGGAGGTCAACCGGCGTGTTTGCGGGCTCGCGCGAGCGCAGGGTTGGCCCACGTGCTCCCGACCCCGGAGGTTCCCCGGTGCCCGCCAGTGCCACTGCCCCCAGCCGGCGTTTCCGGACGCTCGCCCTCCCGCTGGGCATGCTGACCGTCGCCTTCCTCGCTTTCGCGTTACCGCCCTACCTCGGGCTCGATCCCGCCCGGACCCGGCTGCCGATGCCCGAGGACGCACCCTGGTTCTACCCCGCGCTCGTGGCGCACATCGGGTTCGGCTCGATCGCGCTGCTGACGGCGTCACTGCAGGTCTGGCCATGGCTGCGGCGGACCCATCCCACCGTGCACCGCTGGAGCGGCCGGGCCTACCTCGCCCTCGGCGTGCTGCCCGGTGCGGTGGCTGTGCTGGCCGTCGCGCCGTTCGGCGTGTCGGGCGGCCTCACCGGGCGCGTCGCGAACACCATGCTTGCGGTCCTGTGGCTCGGCACGGCGCTGGCCGGCTACCGGGCCGCACGGGCCCGACGGTTCGCCGAGCACCGGGAGTGGATGGTCCGCAGCGTCGCCCTGACGTTCTCGATCGTCGCGAACCGCGCGTGGAGCATGCTCTGCATCGCTGTGTTCGCCCCCGAGGTGATGAGCGGCGGCCCGTTCGACGAGGCAGCACTCGCCCAGGCCGTGGGCGTGTCGATGTGGTTGAGCTGGGTGGTGAACCTGCTCGTCGCCGAGTACTGGCTGCACCGGACCCGGCACCGCAGGCCTGCCCGCCCCGCATTGCGCGACGCGGACCGGCGACCGGTGCCCGTCACCTCGTGAGGTCAGGCCGCGGTTGCGAGGAACACGTACCGGTTGAGGCTGAACAGGTAGTCGCCCTCGTCCGCGCGGGCGCGCAGGTCGGCGAGCCAGGCCGCGGTGTCCTCGGCGGTCAGGCCCTGCCGGCCCGTGACGAACTTCGCGATCAGCTCCATCGTGTTCGCGCTGTACGTCTCGGCGTGCAGCTGCGGGTTGAACAGCACCACTACTCGCTGCTCGGGCACCGTGAAGCCGGCGCGGCGCAGCAGGCCGGCGAGCCTCCGCGGCAGGCGGGGGTGGACGAGGTGCTCCTCCCACGCCGCGACGACCCGCTGGTGCAGCGCCCGATCCTCGGTGTGCCACACGAGCGAGTCCCAGTCGGTGTCCAGGACCACCGCCCGCCCACCCGGCCGCAGCACCCGCCGCAGCTCCGCAAGCGCGCGCGGCATGTCGGCCACGTACTCGTACACCTGCGTCGACACGGCGGCGTCGAACGAGCCGTCGGGGAAGGGCAGGTCGACCGCGTCCCCGTCCTCGATGTCGACCCAGGGCCGGCTCGCGCAGCGGGCCCTGGCGAGCGTGTTCATCGCCTCGCTCGGATCGAGCCCGTGCACCGCACCCGTCGGGCCCACGGCGTCGGCGATCGCCTCCGACAGGTAGCCCGGACCGGACCCGATGTCGAGCACGCGTTCACCCGGCTGTGGCGCGAGCAGCGCGAGCACCTGCGCCCGCTGCGCGACGACGTCCGGGGTCGCGTAGGTGCGCTCGACCTGGCGCGCGCCCTCCTCGTCGAACTCCAGAGTCGCCATCCCTGGAGGTTAGGCCCGCCCGGTCAGCTCGTGATGTCCTTCGTGGCGAAGTTGGCCCACGCTGCCCCGAACGCGACGAGCACGTACGACACCTGGACCTCCGCGCCCTGCCGGACAGCAGTCCACAGGATGGGGGCGCGGTAGAGGTCGATCCAGGCCAGCCAGTGCGTCGTCGGAAGGTAGAACCGGACCGCGGCGGCCGCGTCCAGCGGCAGCAGCGCCGCGCTCGTGACCACGACGGCGAGCACCCCGAGTGCGGCGGCAAGGGGGGAGTCGGTGAGCGTGGAGAAGAACAGCCCGATCGCGCCCAGCGCGAGCATGCAGAGCGCGAGGTAGCCGACGACGGCCGCGGTGCGGGCGGCCAGCTCCGCCGGGCTGATCACCGCGCCGGAGAGCGAGGTGATGCCCCCGGCCCCGCCGAGCGAGGCTCCTGGTCCGAAGCCGAACGCGGCCACCCCGACGACGTAGCTGGTGAGCGTCACCAGCAGCACGGCGAGAAGCACGAACGCCGCCACCGACACGAGCTTGGCCACCAGCAGCCGCAGCCGCCCGACCGGGCGGACCAGCAGGTAGCGCAGCATCCCGGTGCTCGCCTCGCCGGCGATCGCGTCCCCGGCCACGACGGCCACGGTGATCGGCAGGAACACCGGCAGCACCAGCGCCAGCGCGGCCGCCGGGAACAGCTGCCCGTTGCTGACGACGGCGGACAGGAACGCCGGGCCCTGCCCGGGCGCGGGGGCCAGCCGGGTGGTGGCGAGCAGCACCGCGACGAGCGCAGGCAGCGCACAGAGGAGCGCCCAGCACAGCCACACGCGGCGACGGCGCAGCATCAGCCGCAGCTCGACGGCAATCACGGCCACTCCTCGCGGGCGCTCGTCGTCGCCGTGCCGCCCGCTGCTGTGCTGAATGGTGATCTCGCAAGCTCGATCACGAACCCCTCCCGTCCACCCGGTCCGAGCCGGGTCCCGTCAGCCCCAGCACCACCTGCTCCAGGGTCCGGCGCTGTTCAGCCAGCTCGGTGACGCGGATCCCGGCGGCCACCAGCCGGGCGTTCAGCGCGGCCGGGTCCCCGTCGCGTACGACCACCATCTGTCCATTGCGCTCCACCACCTGCCCGTCGAGCAACCCGACGACGGCGGCCGGGTCCGGGGTGCGCAGCAGCACCCGGCCCGTCGGGACGCGCAGCGCGTCGAGGTCCTCGGTCAGGACGAGCCGTCCCGCGTCCATGACGCCGACGCGGGTGCACAGGGCCTCGACCTCGGTGAGCAGGTGGCTGGACAGCACAACCGTCGTACCGCCCTCGTTGAGCGCGACCAGCAGCTCTCGCATCTCGCCGATGCCGCGCGGGTCGAGGCCGTTCGTCGGCTCGTCGAGCAGCAGCAGCTCCGGCCGGCGCAGCAGCGCTGCCGCGATGCCGAGGCGCTGCCGCATGCCGAGGGAGTAGGCGCGCACCGGGCGGCGGTCGACGCCACCGAGCCCGACGTGCTGCAGCGCGTCCTCCACGCGGGCGCGGCGGTCCCGACGCCTGCCTCGCCGTCCCGCGGCGTCCAGCAGCCGGAGGTTGGCGCGTCCGGACAGGAGCGGCCATGCGGCCGGACCCTCGACGAGTGCGCCGACGCGGGGGAGCACGGTGGCGGCGTGGCGGGGTATCGCGCGCCCCAGCAGCTCGACCGAGCCCGACGTCGGGTGTACCAGGCCGAGCAGCATGCGCACGAGCGTCGTCTTGCCCGAGCCGTTGGGTCCGAGCAGACCGAAGCGCGCGCCTGCGGGCACCTGCAGGTCCACGTCGTCGACGGCGGTCACGCGGCCGTACCGCTTGGTGAGCCCGGCTGTGCTGATCACGTTCCCGATCTCGCCGGCGGTGGGGTCGCTCATCGGGCGCGCCTCCGGTCGGGGAGCTCCCGCACGGCCTGCTCCAGCAGCCCGGGAGCGACAGTCCCGACCAGCAGCACGCCGTTGCGCCTGCTGGCCAGGACGACGACCGACACCAGTGGCGTGGAGAGCCGGACCGCCCTGCCGATCGGCACCTCCACGGCGGTGCCGCCCGCCGCGGCTGCGCCGTCCACCACGCGACGGGCGAGGTCGGCGGTCGCCGGGACCAGTGCGAAGGCCGCCAGGCCCGCCCCGTAGATCCCGACGCCCGGCAGCTGGGCGTCCGGGCTGCCCGAGAGCGGCGCCCGTCTCCGGCCCGCGAGACGATCGGGAGGTGGTGGGGCGTCGAGCCTGCGCAGGGCATTGCTGACGTCGGCCGCCGAGGTCGCCACCGCTCCGGCGCCGGGCGGGACGGTGGGCGTCAGCTCCGCGGGTTCCGGGCTGCGGTCCGCGATCTCGAGCCACTCGGTGCGAAGCAGCGGAGGCCCGCCGCGCGGCGCGACCTCGACCCGCATCGGCAGCGCGGTCGCCGGGTCGGCCCAGATGTCCA
>JAODNO010000347.1 GCA_025465235.1 Pseudonocardia sp. | reverse complement strand
GCGCGTCAGCGGCCCAGGCCGCTGACGCTCGGGCATCAGTCCCCGTTGGAGTCACCTGCCGGCGTCGCAACGGCCGCAAACTCCAGGCGCCTCGGTGAAGACCAGGCAGCCACACCGCCGGCCCGGCATCACGCGACTCCCGAGAACCAGGCCACGGTCCAACAACGCTGCATCGGAGTCGGTGGGCGCTTGTGGGCGGCGCGACGCCGAGCGCGTGGCCAGGTCGATCATCGCGGTCACAACGACCTTGCCGGCGCTGCGCGCCAGGATGGTGATCGCGCCAGCGATCGACGACGTGCACGTGCCGCACGTAACCGGTGCCGCGGCCCCCGGGATTTGACCAGGGTCATCCCCGGGCGCGATCGGCGCCACTTCAGCACGAGAGTGAGCCATGCACCGCAATCTGCAGGTCCACGCCGTCCGCCCCGCAGGCGCCCGGCAGCCACACACCCAACCGTCTGACACCAGCACCACCTGGTAGTCCCGCTCCGCGGAGGCAGCCATGCCCGTCGACACCGCCCGCGCTGGAGGATGGATCGTCGTCGACCAGTACGGACACGAATCCACTGACGATCCACTGTCCGGGGAACGCTTCACCGAGGCGACTGCGAATCAGGAAGCCGCCGCATCCCGCCTCGCCGGGGACAATGCCCGCGCAATCTACCGGCAGGCGATTTGATGATGGCCGAGGTGCCGCTGCCGCACCATCAGCTGTACTGGGTCTCGCCGAATCCGCTGTTCCGCGTGAGCTGGTCCGGCCCCGGGATACAGGGCTGGCCCGCCGCTCGCAAACGGCTGCTCTCAAGCCGGCGGGCCAACAAGCCCGCGAGCAGAGTCGCCGGCATCTCGTGGAGGCCGGCCCTGAAATCGATGCGCACATCGGCGAGCTCCGGGCCAGCCTCGTAGGCGGCCTGATCGGTCCGACCCCACCCGCCGCGCCCGGCTCTGGGCCGTCGCCGACTCACCGGCGTTGCCCCGCGCACAGCGTCTAGGACGGCCGATGAAGTCGGTTTGGACGAGTCAAGGTGGTTCGGTCGGAACGGCTTGGTAGGTCAAGCGGCGAATCCGGGGTCCTAGGTGAGTTGGTCGAGGGCGTGTTGGTAGGTCCGGGCGGCGGTGCCCAGCACGGCGTGATCGAGGCCGGTGTGGTGAGCCGGTAGCGGTGGCAGCCGGGGATGCGGCTGATCACCGGCACAACCGTTACGTACGGCAGTGCGACGCCTACGTCTACATCAAGACCAACAAGGTCCGGCGGATCTTCGCCAAGGACTGCCCGCGGCGCGGGCCCACCCGGACGCCATCCAGCGACAGGAGCCAGACCGATGTCCCCAGGCCCGAGCCAGCCAACGCTCACCAGCCGGCACCGCGCGATGCTGCGGGCCATCGACGCCGGTCGCGGTGAGGCGCTGTGCGGATGCACACCGGATCTGCTTATCGACGGTCGCTACTGCGACCACCTCGCAGCCCACGAGCTTTTTCGCGCCGGGTTAATCATCGCCGCCGAGCAGGGACCGCTCGGGCACCGCGTTGCCGCTCGCATCACCGACAGCGGACGCCAGGTTCTCGGGGCCGCGTGACGAATCGTCTGCGGCGTGGTTAGTCAGCGGGCGGTCCCTGCCGCCGAGCAGCCGCCATGACCATCGACCTACCCGCCAGCGGCCGGACGCTTCATGGCCAAGCACATGAGCGTGCAGAGCTCGCTGTAGACCGAAGTGCTGCACCCGGGGCCGGATGGGCGTTGGGCATCGAGGCCCGTTCGCGCTGCTGAGCGACGGCCCGGCCGCCGAGAACGCCTATCGGGAGGCGATCGACCGACTCGGTCGCGAATGGGTCAGGGCCGTGATCGCCTTCTGTATGACCTGGCTGTTGGTCCAGGCTGCCGCCCCGGGCGCATTCGGTTCACCGGACGGTCTGGACCAGCGAGTTGCCAATCGAGTCGGCGCCGCCTCTACCATTAGTCATGGCTAGGTCCAGCGGCCAACCGGGGCTCGGGTTGCTTGGTCGGCGCCGCGAGTGCGAGGCGCTGGACCGACTGGTGGACCGGGTCCGGGCCGGTCAGAGCTCGGTGCTGGTCCTGCACGGCGAGCCCGGGGCCGGTAAGACCGCCCTGCTGGACTACCTGCGCGCGCGGGCGGCGGGCTGCCGCATCGCCCAGATCGGCGGCGTGGAGTCGGAGATAGAGCTCGCGTTCGCGGGGCTGCACCAGCTGTGCGCACCAATGCTCGAGCGGCTGGGCCGCCTACCGGGCCCGCAGCGTGAGGCGCTCGGCGCCGCGTTCGGGCTCTGCGAAGGGGCCGCCCCGGACCGGTTCCTGGTCGGCCTGGCGGTCCTGACGTTGCTGTCCGAGGCGGCGACGGAGCAGCCGCTGGTCTGCCTAGTCGATGACGCGCAGTGGCTCGATCGGGCGTCGGCGCAGGCCCTGGCGTTCGCGGCGCGCCGCGTGCTGGCCGACCCTGTCGCCCTGGTGTTCGCGGTGCGGGAGCCCAGCGACGACCGCGAGCTGAGCGAC
>JAODNO010000336.1 GCA_025465235.1 Pseudonocardia sp. | reverse complement strand
TGGCCCTGACCGCCGCGATCTGGCACAACGACCGCACCGGCCAGCCGATCAAACGCTCGCTACTGGCCTATGACCACTGACCCCTTGGAATTGATCGTCTAGGAGCCGCTCGGTGGCCGGCCACGATGTTCAGAGGATGGCCACCGCCACCACGAGGCCCAGTGCCAGGTGCGCGGCGGAGACCACGTACGCCTGGGGCTGCACGCGCTCGGCGGCCAGCACCGCGCCGATGTCGATGCCCGTGACCCACTCCAGCAGCCGCACGCCGCCGACCTGGGCGATGATGCCGACCAGTCCGAAGATCAGCGAGGCCAGCAGTCCCTCGAGGAGCACTCCCGACGCCGAGTAGATCGCCGTGACGACGATGAACGCCATGCTGACCATGCCGGCCGCGGTGACCACCACGGCGTTGGGCAGGCCGCTACGGACCATGCGGTTCAGCTTGCCCGGTGTCGTCAGGTCCACGGCGTAGAAGCCGAGGAGCATGAGCAGCACGCCGAGCACGGCATAGAGCAGGATCGCGCCGATCCCGCGTCCGATCACCGAGAAGAACCCCGGGTCGATCTGGGCCAGCGTCACGGAAACCTCCAGAGGGGAGCATCAGGGTGTGGGGATGCGGTGGGGGACGAACGCCGCGCCGTCGTCGGTCACCAGGCCGACGGTCTCGCGGATGCCGAGCCCCGCCGCGGTGTCGCCGACGATCCAGGCGCCCAGCGCGGGACGGTAGCCGTCGAACTCGGGCAGCGGATCGAAGAGCTGGTAGACGTATCCCTCCTCGCCGTACACGCCACCCGTCTGGTGCTCCATACCCGGAGCCACGATCGCGATGTTCGCGCCCTCACGGCCCAGGCGTGGCTTGCGGACGTACTCGGTGAGCAGGCCGGGCTGGTCGAGGTAGGCGGGCAGCAGGTTGGGATGCCCGGGGTACATCTCCCACAGCACGGCGAGCAGCGCCTTGTTCGACAGCAGCGTCTTCCACAGCGGCTCGACCCAGAGCGTTTCGGGGAGGCTGCGCAGGACATGCTTGCCGAACTGGTCGGTGAGCACCCACTCCCAGGGATAGAGCTTGAACACCGCCGCCATGGGCGCTTCCTCGAGATCGACGAAGCGGTCGAGCGCGGCGTCCCAGCCGATGTCCTCGATCGCGAGCCCGACGGTGTTCAGCCCGGCCTCGGCTGCGGTCTCCTGCAGGTAACCGACCGTCACGTGGTCCTCGCCCGTCGAGTCGCCGCTCGACCAGGTGAAGTAGACCTCGTCACCGGGCATCCGCGCCTTGATCAGCTCCCACCGCTCCACGAGCTTCTCGTGCAGCGAGTTCCACTGGTCGTCGCCCTCGTGGGTGTCCTTCAGCCAGTTCCACTGCAGGATCGACGCCTCGAGCAGCGTGGTGGGCGTGTCGGCGTTGTACTCCAGCAGCTTGGCCGGCCCACCCCCGTCGTAGCGGAGGTCGAAGCGGCCGTAGACGTGCGGGTCGCTGCGTCGCCACGAGGCGGCGATGCCCTCCCAGGACCACTCGGGCAGCGCGAAGTCACGGAACCGCTCGGTGGTGACGACGTGGTCGACGGCCTCGAGACACATCGAGTGGACCACCTCGACGTCGGCCTCGAGGGACAGGATCTCGTCCATGGAGAAGACGTAGTGCACCGACTCGTCCCAGTACGGACGCGGCGCTCCGGCCTCGCCCCGGCCCGGCGTCCCGTACACCATTCCCTGGTCGCGGACCGTGGTCTCCCAGTCCGGACGAGGCTCCCCCCTACGCCGTTCCATGTCTCAGGGCCGTTCCATCTCTCGGTGCTGTTCCCGTCCGGTTACGAGCCGCTGGAGCCGCTGTTGGAGACACCGAGACCGCCACGTGAGACCGAGCCGCTGCCTGACGTACCGGCGACGGTCTTCCCGGAGGGAGTGGTGACCCGGGTACCGGCTTTCGGCACCACGGAGGTGCCACCACTGACCGGCTGGCCGATGTTCCCGCTGCCGCCGTAGTTGTAGCGGTACTGACGACCACCGCCACCGAGGAAGATCGGGAACGGGACGATGCCGGCCCCGCCGTAGTAGCTGCCGCTGGAGCTCGCCGGCGTCACACAGTTGGCGTCGTCGACGACGACCTTCGTCTCCTCGTCGACGCACTGCGCCTGCACCTTGTCGTCCGGCTGCGCCACGGAGTACCCGACGGCGATCAGCGCGACGACGCCCACCGTGACCCCTGCCCCGACGAGAATCCGCTTGCGCTTCTTGCGCGACCGCTCCTGGTCCTCGGACTGCTGGCGCTCGGCCTCCTCCGCGCGGCGCGCGGCCTGCTCGCGCGCACGGCGCTCGGCCAGCGTGGGCTCGCGCGGGGTGGTCGACTCGTCCTGGAAGCGCATCCGCCCGGCGGGTGGCTCCCGACGGTCGCCGGGCTCGTCTGCACCGGGCCGGTGGTCGGGCTCGTCGGCGGGCCGGTCGTCGGGCTCGTCGGGGCCGGGCCGGTCGTCGTCGGTTGACACTCGATCCCCCTCGGCTGCACTGGCCGGCCGTTCGCAGTCGACCCTGCCCGCCGAACCGTACCTGGGGTAGGCAAACCGGCAAACGTTGACGCTCGCAGCACGCCGACGACCGATGGTCGCGCGGTCATCGTCTCGCCTCCTGGTCCGGGCAGAGGTAACGGCATGATGACGGCCGACATGGACCGACTCCTCGCTCCCCGCCGGCCCGCCACCCATGGCGCTGGTGCCGTGCGCCCCGCTGCTCCCCGAAGCACCTCCGGGACGCGCGTCGCACCCTCGTGGAACCCGGGCCGACCGACCACCGCTCCGGCGGGCAACGGCGCTTCCCCGCGCGCCGCCCGCCACGGTTCCCCCCGCCCGCCGCAGCCCGCTCCGGCCGAGCGTCCGGCCCCGTCCGGTAGCGGCGGCCGCTCCCCGAAGCAGCCGCCGGCCCGCCGGATCGTCATGGGGGTCCTCGTGGGCGCGCTGACGATGCTCGGGGTTGCCACGCTGGACACCTTCGCCGGAGCCACGGTGCCCGTCCTCGGGTCCCTTGCGGCTCTGCCGGGCATAGCAGGTGAGCCCGACGTGGTGGAGGTGCCGGCACCGCCTGCCACCCCCGGCACGTGCCTCAACTGGACTCGTCCCGACGCGGCCGACACCAAGGTCGTCGACTGCGCCCAGCCACACCTCTTCGAACAGGCCGCCTCGGTGACGCTCACCGACCAGGCCGCGCTGCCCGATGACCGGCAGTGGCGCCAGCTCGTCAACGAGCGGTGCAGCCAGCCCGTACTCGACTACCTGGGCGGGAAGTTCGACCCCGACGGCCGCTACCGGGTGGGCGCGCTCAAGCCGTCGCCCGCGAAGTGGACGGAGGGCGACCGGGAGCTGCGCTGCGGGCTGCAGAGCGCGTCGCGCTCCGGTGCGCTGTACCCGCTGACCGGGCGGGTCGCCGAGTCCGACCAGTCCGCGGTGCACGGTCCCGGTACCTGCCTGGCCATCGACGGCCGCACGATCGGCGACCCGGTGGACTGCGCCGGACCGCACGCCGTCGAGACGGTCGGGATCGTCGACCTCGCCGGCAAGTTCCCGGGCGACTTCCCCGCGGTCGGCGACCAGGATGCGTTCCTGCAGCCGGAGTGCGGGAAGATCGCCAACGACTACGCCGGTGGCGCCAAGGTGATCGCGGCCAAGAAGCTCACGGTGTACTGGGACAACCTCACCGCGGACTCCTGGAAGGCGGGCACCCGCAAGGTCAACTGCAACCTGGCGGCACTCCTGCCCGACAGGAGCGGCTTCGCCCCCGTCACCGGGCCCGTGCGTGGTGACGTGGCAGTGGGCGATGCGCCGGCTCCGCCCGCGTCCCACACCTCGGGGCCCGGCATCCCGGCGCCGACAAGTGGCTCCTCCGCCGAGCCGACCGACGGTCCGCCTGCCGAACAGCTCCCCGGGCCCGGGGGCGACCAGCCTGCCGGCGAGCAGCCGCAGCCCTCCGGCGGGGTGGAACGTCCTGCCCCCCCGGCTCCGCCCTCCTTCACCCCGCCGGCGCCGCCGTCCTTCACCCCACCGGCGCCGCCCGCCGGGGCCTGACACCCTCGACATGGAGATGGACCGGCGGCGGTTCGAGGAGGCCGTGGGGGATGCGCTGGACGAGATCCCGCCACAGCTGACCGCGGCGATGGACAACGTCGTGGTGCTGGTGGCCGACCGCAACGCGGAGGAGCCCGACCTGCTGGGGCTGTACGAGGGTGTCGCCCTCACCGAGCGCACCACGTCCTACGGCGGGGTGCTGCCGGACCGGATCACGATCTACCAGGACGCGATCCTGGACGTGTGCGACGACGTCGAGGAGGTCGTCCGCGAGGTGGCGATCACCGTGGTGCACGAGGTCGCCCACCACTTCGGGATCGACGAGGAGACATTGCGCGAGCTGGGCTGGGGCTGAGACCCCGGCCGGGGCCTCAGCCCGCCGTCCCGCCTGCCGTGACGTCACCGGGCACGGGCACCGCGGTGTCCCACTGTTCGAGCGCCCATCCGGTGGGCGCCGACGGATCCGCGGCCAGCAGCACGAGGCCGGTGTTCGGTACGTACAGCGTCTCCGCGGTGTCGCCCAGCAGCGCCGCGGCCGCAAGTCGGATCGCCGCACCGTGGCTGACGAGCACGACGTCGCCGTGCGCGCCGTCCGTGATCTGCTCGACGACCGGCAGGTACCGCGCCCGCAGGTCCTTCGCCGACTCCCCGCCCGGCAGCCGCGCGTCCAGATCACCGTTCCACCACGCCGCATAGACGACGTCGAACTGCTCCCGCGCGTGCCGGTCCGACCGGCCCTCCAGATCGCCGACGAACACCTCGTGCACCCCGTCGAGCACGGCGACCTCGACCCCGTGCGCGGCCGCCACCGGTGCGGCGGTCTGTTGCGCGCGGGTGGCAAGCGAGGCGTGCACCCGGGTGACCGGGAATGTCGACAACCGCTCCCCCAGTGCTGTGGCCTGGTTGAGGCCGAGCTCGTTGAGCGGTGCGCCCGGGGGCACGGAGTCGAGCTCGCGGCGCACGTTGGCATCGGTCTGTCCGTGCCGGATGAGCACCAGTCGCAGCGGACCGGGGTTCACGTGGCGCTCCCGGCGCGCAGGCCGGCCAACCACTCCTGGGCTGCAGCGAACTCGGCTGCGCCCGCGCCCCCCACCGGCACGGCCGGAGCGTCGGAACCGCACGTCTGCTGAGGGCCGGGGCCGTTTCCCGCGCGCGGATAGGAGCCGAGAAAGCGGACCCGGTCGCAGCGCCGGCGCAGCGCGGCGAGTGCTTCCCCCATGGCGGGCTCGGCGACATGGCCCGAGCAGTCGAGGTGGAACCAGTACTCGGCGTGCCGGTCCTTGATCGGTCGCGACTCGATCCTTGTCAGGTCGATGCCCCGCACCGCCAGCTCGGTGAGCAGGCCCAGCAGCGCACCGGGCCGGTTCTGCGTGGTGGCCGCCAGCGTCGTGCGGTCCTGACCGGTGGGTGCGGGCGGCGGACCCGGCGGGGCCAGCAGCGCGAACCTGGTGACGGCACCGGGGTTGTCGGCGACGTCGTCGACGAGCACCTCGAGCCCGTGCTGGTCCGCGGCAAGCGGCGCGGCGATGGCGGCGTCGAACTCCCCGCGGGCCACCTGGGCTGCGGCTTCCGCGGTGGAGGTGGACAGGAGCACCTCGGCGTCCGGGATGTGGGCGGCGATCCAGCCGCGGGTCTGCGCGATGGCGTGCGTGTGCGAGGCGATGGTGCGGATGTGGGCGGCCCGGGTGCCCGGGCGGACCAGCACCGCGAACCGGACGGCCACCAGTGCCTCGCGGACGATCACCAGCGGTGGATCGGCGACGAGGCCGTCCAGCACCGCCGGCACCGCTCCCTCCACGGTGTTCTCGATCGGGACGCAGCCTGCGTCGACCGATCCGTCCCGCACGGCCGCGAGCACCGCGGGGCTACCGGCGCAGGGGATCAGTTCGGCACCGGAGGACTCAGGGAGCGACCGCAATGCCTGCTCGGTGAAGGTGGCACGCGGCCCGAGGTACGCGAGGCGGGGCACGGATGACCACCCTACTGTGGCGCTGTGACGCACCTGACGCTGGTTCTCGTGGCCGTCGACGAGCCGATGGCAGCGGCGTGGCGCACGCTCGAAGGCACTCGGCCGGGTCTGGTGGTACACGAGGGCTCGATCACCGATGTGGACGCCGATGCCGTGGTCAGCCCGGCCAACTCCATCGGCTTCATGGGCGGCGGCATCGACGGGCTGTACGCGCGCTGGTTCCCCCGGATCTCCGACCGCGTGCGCGCGGCGTCGGGGGCGGACCGGGGCGGCGAGCTCCCCGTCGGCGAGGCGGTGATCGTTCCGACCGGCATCGCCCGCCCGGGGTGGTTGATCAGCGCTCCGACGATGCGCCGGCCCGGCGAGCTGCTCCCCGCCGACGGAGGCGCAGCACGGGGGGCCGCGTCGGCGGTGCTCCGGCTATGGCGGGACGGGACCCTGCCCGGGAGCGACACGCCTGTCCGGGAGGCGATCCGCACGATCGCCCTGCCCGGCCTCGGCACCGGAGTGGGCGGCCTGGACCCGGAGGTCTGCGCGCGCCAGGTCGGCGCCGCACTGGACGAGGTGCTGGGCCAGGCCTGACCGCCGCGCCGCGCCTCAGGCGAGGAGGCCCAGCCCTGCCAGCTGCGCGGCGGGAACCGGCTCCGGGTCGGCGCCGCAGCGCGACAACAGGCCCCGGACACCCGTGACCGCCCCCTCCGACAGTCCGCCGATCTCCACCGCGAGCGCAGCACCGTCGGTGGTCTCCAGCGCTCCGCGGACGTCACCGCCCGCCAGCGCCCTTGCGACGGCGACGAGCAGGTTGAGGAGGCCGTGCTGGGAGGGGACCGTGCTGTCGTCCGTGTGGACGACCTGGCGCAGGCCGAGCGTGGTGAACCCGCGCCCTGCCTCTACCACGACGCGCACGAACTCCTCGATGTCGGTGACGGACGGAACGTCCGAGGCCCGCGGACCGCCGCAACGGAGCTTCGGCGAGCAGCCGTGCTCCGCCACCCGCCGCACTGCGCCCAGCCACGCACCGGTGCCCGCCGGCTCGGCGACCGATGGCCGGCGCGGCTCGACGACGGCAACGACGTCCTCGGGCACGAACTCGGCCACGCGCTCGAGCCATACCGCGTCGACGTCGGGAGGCGCCGCCGTCTCGACAGTGCGCGCGGTGAGCAGGCTCGATCGGGAGAAGACGGTGGACAGCGCCTTGGGCACCCCACCGAGTCCGGTGTCCACGACCAGCGACAGCTCGACGGGACGCGACGGGACTGCGCGCGCCAGCTCGGCCACGAGCGCGGGCAGCCGCGACACCGGGCAGACGAGCTGTCCGACGAGACCGCCGTACTGACCGTCCCTGGCGCTGAGGTACCGCGAAACCACCTCGTCGATGCCTGCCGCGACCGAACGGGGCTGCAGCAGGCTCGTGTCGTCGACGAGATGGGCGAACAGCGGTGGGATGGCCCAGGAGTTCACACCTGCCGCCGTCGTCACGGTCCAAGACGCTAACGGGTCGCCTCCGAACGCTTCACAACGGCTGCCGGTTCCCGCGTGCTGGACAGCTCTTAACCGGTGGATATAACTTAGCCTAACCTAATCTCGAAGGTGACCCTCGTTGGTATCCACCCGGCTGCGATGACCCCCGGCCCCCACCGATGCCGAGCGCGCTCGCAGCGTGGTTGCCCGCGGTGGCACGGCCCTCCTTGTCGGCACCGGAGCGCCCCGGACCGCACCGCGCCGCGCTGCTCGCCCTGCCGGGCACGCGATGCGCCCGCTCGGTGCAGACCGCTGCGGCCTGCGGTTGCGGATCGAGGTCCCGGGCGCTGTCGAGAACCCGGGCAAGGATCACGACGTCCACCTGGCCTGGCAGGACTCCGCAACCACGGTGGACGAGCTGCGCGTGCAGATGGGGTTGCTGGTCGGCTGCCCGGTCCACGGCACGGACGCGGGTCGGCTCGACGGAACCGCTAGCTGACCGGAGAACGGCCCGCCCGCACCCGGTGCGTCACCCGGCGCTCGGCCACGAACGACGCAAAGGGAACCGTGCCCGCGACCAGGATGAGGAGCGCGTCGAGCGGCTTCCATCGGCAGCGCTCGGCCAGCAGCAACGTGCAGACGATGTAGATCATGTATAGGAAGCCGTGCGTCATACCGACCAGCGCGACGAGCTGCGGCTGACCGAAGAAATACTTGAGCGGCATCGCCACCAGCACGAGCACGAGCAGGCCCACACCGGTGACCCAGGCGATGACGCGGTAGTTCCGCAGAGCGGTCTCGATCGACACGGACGTCCTTCGTCAGTCGGTGGAGTCACGGGCGGCCAACTGGGCCAGCATCTGGTTGTACTCGGCCAGCTCCGGGTCGTCCTCGGCGGCGACCCGGGGCAGCACCAATGCGGGACGTGGCCCGAACGGCGACGGTCCGTCGGATGCAGCACGCGGGCGGGGCTCGGCTGGTCGCGGCCCGGCGGAACGGGCCTGTCCGGCCACGACCGGAGCGATTCCTCCCCTGACAGGCGCAGTGACTTCAACCGTCACGTCCGCCTCGCCCTCCTCCAGCTTCGCCGCCTCCATCCGGAGCATGCGCCACCACATCACGCCGAAGAAGACGGCGAACACCGGCCATTGCAGGCCGTATCCGACGTTCAGTGCCGACCCCATGGCCGATCCGGCACGATGCCACTGCCAGGCCGCCAGCCAGCCGCAGGTGGCCATGGCCCCGAGGGTGAGCACGTGCCACAGCATCCAGCGGGGGGAGAAGACCAGCTGTCGCACGCCGACAGCTTACTCGCCGGGTACCGTCCGCCATCGTGTCCAGCCTCCGCATGACGACGGCCAGGCAATGGCTGTCGCCGCCGTCACCCGTGGCCGCGCCGGTCACGGACGCGCGCACCCGGCGCCTCGTCGGCACCGAGGTGCTCGTCGTCCTCACGGTGACCCTCGGGCTGTCCGCGCTGCGCAGCGCCCTGAACCTGCTCGATGCCCTGCTCCAGACGGTGCCGCTCAACAAGCAACAGGTGGCGCTCAACGCTCCCGAAGCGCAGGCCGCACTCGTCGACCTGGCGCTGCAGCTCACGCGTGTGCTGCAGCTCGTGGGCTGGGGAGCGCTCGGGGCATACCTGCTGATCAGGGCGGGGATCGCCCTGCGCGA
This sequence comes from Pseudonocardia sp., assembly GCA_025465235.1. Taxonomy (GTDB): domain Bacteria; phylum Actinomycetota; class Actinomycetes; order Mycobacteriales; family Pseudonocardiaceae; genus Pseudonocardia. The sequence goes on along the minus strand of JAODNO010000336.1, from coordinate 7,173 downwards.
CGTCGGGCTGGACCGCCAGCGCCCCGGTCGGGACGCGCTCGGGGCGGTCGGGCTGGCCGCGCTGATCGGCGTACCCGGCCTCGGTCTGTACCTGCTGGCGCGAGCGATCGGGGTGAGTCTGACGATCGCGCCGTCCACGCTCGGCGACACCTGGTGGCGGCTGCCCGTGCTGATCCTCTCGGCCGCCGCCAACAGCTGGGCCGAGGAGGTGGTCATGATCGGCTACCTGATCACCCGCCTGCGCCAGCTCGGCTGGTCGGAGAACCGCTCGCTCGTGGCCCAGGCGTTGCTGCGCGGGTGCTACCACCTCTACCAGGGCCTCGGTGGCTTCATCGGCAACCTCGTGATGGGGCTGGTGTTCGGCCGGGTGTGGCAGCGCACCAACCGCCTGTGGATGCTGGTCGGCGCGCACGCCCTGATCGACGTCGTCGCCTTCACCGGCTATGCCGTGCTGGCCGGGAAGGTGGGCTGGCTGCCCTGAACGACTCAGTGCCCGGCGAGGATCTGGTAGCGCATCCGCTCCATCATGTTCTCCGGGCCTGCCTGGACGCCCGTTGCATCGAACAGCTCGTCGATCCGGCCCGGCAGGTCCTCCGGGTCCCAGCGCTTCCCGTCGTTCCGGATCTCCGCAACGCTGGTGAACGGCTGGAAGATCTCGACGCTGTCGCCCTGCACGCCGAAGACCTTGCCGCTGATATGGCTCGAGGCGTCCGAACACAGGAACGCCACCAACGGCGCGACGTTCTCCGGGGCGAAGAAGTCGAACTCTCCGCGTGCGATCGAGGCCTCGCGCTCCACCCGGAACTCCTCGGGCATCAGGTCGAGCGTCATGCGGGTGAGCGCGGTCGGCGCGATTGCGTTGCTCGTGATGCCGCCGCGCGCACCCTCCATCGCGACGATCGTGGAGAACGCGGCGATGCCGGCCTTCGCCGCGCCGTAGTTGGCCTGCCCGAAGTTGCCGAGCAGGCCCGAGGTCGACGCCGTGTGCACGACGTGGCCCGGCCGCTTCGCCTCCTTCCAGTACCGCACGGCGGCCCGGGTGGGCAGGAAGTGTCCGCGCAGGTGCACGCGGATGACGTCGTCCCATTCCTCGTCGGAGAGCTTGGCGACCGTCCGGTCGCGCAGGATCCCGGCGTTGTTGACCAGGGCGTCGAGGGCGCCGAACTCGCTGACGGCGGTAGCGACGAGCGAGTCGGCCACGGCGGTGTCGGCGACGTCTCCGATCACCGCGACCGCCCGGCCGCCGGCTGCCGTGATCTCGTCGGCCACCGCCTTGCCCGCGTCCGGGTCGAACTCACCGACCACGACAGCGGCCCCCTGGGCCGCACACTCCAACGCCTCACCGCGACCGATGCCGCGGCCGGCACCGGTGACGACGACAACAGTGCCATCGAGAAGTCCCATGATCGCACTATATGACTCGGCCGGACCGCTACCGGTCGAGTTCGACCAACCCCTACCGCAGCGTGACCTGCTTGCCGGCCAGCGCATCACGGGCGCGCCGCTCCGCGTCGGTGAGCGGGCTCTCGTCGGCCAGCGCGGCATCGAGCCGCGTGGCGAACGTGGCCACCGGCGACGCCCACTCCTTGGGGTGCAGCTCCCGGTCGAGGTCCCACACCGGCACGAGCAGCCCGTGGGCCCGGAAGGCGCCGGCGAAGCGCGCATTCTCGGCGAGGCCGAGCTCGCCGCGGGCGTGCAACCGGGCGAGCGCAGCAAGCAGCTTCTCCTCGGGCTCCGGCCGCACCCAGCGCAGGTGCGCCTTTGTCCCGGTGTCCACCCAGTAGGCGGTCCGCACCCCCTCGGCGAGCACCGGCTCCGTCGGCATGATGACGGCATTGGCGCGCTCGAGGCCGGCCGTCACGTCGGCCGCAGGCTCGGCGCCGTCCTCGGGCGGCACGACCCACCAGCCGAAGTCGGCGTGCAGCGTGACGTCCAGGGTGGCAGCGGGATCGAGCACGTCCTGGAGCCGGACGAGCTCGCCGTCGCCGATCCCGGGCCCGACGACGGGAAGTGCGCTGCCCGGCTCGGCAGCCTGTGCCCACCGCAGGGCCTTGGCAAGATCCGCCGACAGGTCGCCCGACCGGGTCTGCACCTGCATGCCCAACATGATCGTCCCGTCAGGGCGGACGAGCGCGGCCGACGCCCCCGGCAGCACGGTCGCGAGCGTCACCGGCACGTCGAGCGGTTCGCGCAGCGGCAGCGGCGCGGTGGCGGACGGGAGGAACTCCCGCATCGCCACCAGGTCGCACTCCGCCGCCAGGCCCTCGAACGGCCGGAGGACGATGACATCGTCGCCGGCCCCGTGGCAGGCCTTGTAGCGCTTGCCGGAGCCGCATGGGCACGGGCGACGGGGGTTGTCGCCCGCGGACGTCGCGGCGCTTGCGCTGTCCTGGGTGGTGCCCTGACGACGGGCACGTGTCTTCTTGGCCATGATTCGCAGACGCTAGCGCGTACGACCGGACGCGGCTCGCGCACTGTGCCGACCGATGCGCCTGCCGTAGGCCGTCCACCCGGCCGTCGCTACTGGAGGTTGTGCTGAATCCGTTCGATCCCGCCGACCCGCGCTTTCTCGCCGATCCGTACCCGATCTTCGCCACGCTGCGCGCGCATGGCCCGGTGCACGCCCACCCGCTGCTGGGTGCGCCGGTCGCCGTGTCGCACGCGGCCTGCTCGGAGTTGCTGCGCGGCCGTGAACTCGGACGGATCTGGGTGGACGCCGAGCCCGCGACCGACTTCCCGGCGTTCAACCTGCTGCACCGCAACTCCCTCCTCGAGCGGGAGGGGCCGGCGCACGCCCGGCTGCGTGGACTCGTGGCGGGTGCCTTCAACCGGGGTCACACCGCCCGGCTGGAGCCGTGGGTGCGGGGGCTGGCGCACCGGCTGGTGGGCGAGCTCGCCGAGCGGATCGAGGCGGACGGCGCCGCCGATCTCATGTCCGGGGTGGCGGCGAGGCTCCCGGTTGAGGTGATCGCCGAACTGCTCGGTGTTCCGGAGCCGGAGCGCTCTGCGTTGCGCGGCTGGTCGAACGCCATCGTCACGATGTACGAGCCGGATCCGGGGCAGGAGCGCCGGCGGACTGCCGAGCAGGCCGCGGCCGACTTCGTGGACGTGCTACGCGGGCTCGTCGCCCGTCGCCGGACCCACCCGGGCGATGACCTGGTGACCCACCTCGTCGAGGCCGACGTCGACGCGGACGAGCTGGTCGGTACGGCTGCGCTGCTGCTCATGGCCGGGCACGAGGCCACCGTCAACGTGATCGGCAACGGGGTGCTGGCCCTCCTGCGCCACCCCACGCAGTGGCAGCGGCTGGTGGCCGACCCCGGACTCGACGCCACGGCGGTGGAGGAGCTGATCCGCTACGACCCTCCGCTCCAGCTGTTCGAGCGCACTGCCGTTGTCGACACGACGGTGGCCGGGTTCCCGGTGCCCGCCGGCATGCGGATCGCGGCGCTGCTGGGGGCGGCAGCCCGTGATCCACAGGCGTTCGACCGGCCCGACGAGCTGGACGTGGGCAGGCAACGCAACCCCCACCTCGGGTTCGGCGCCGGGGTGCACTACTGCCTCGGCGCCCCGCTGGCCCGGCTGGAGGTGGTTGCTGCGCTCGACGCGCTGCGCACGCGGCTGCCCGGGATGCGACTGGCCGACGAGCCGCGCCGACGCCCGGACTTCGTCATGCGCGGACTGCGCGAGCTACGGCTGGCGGCGTGATGCTCCGCACCAGCTCTCGGCGACGCGGCCGGGGCGGGCCCAGCAGCCGCATGAGCTGGGTGACGAGCCGGGCCGTGACGCCTGCGGTGGCCGCCGCCAACAGGTCCAGGACGGCGTGCAGCACGACCCCGTCCGCGCGGGCCTGCACACCGTCCCGCAGCGACCACAGCAGCACCACGGCGGAGAGCACCACTCCGGTGGCCCACATGGCCCACCAGATCAGCAGCAGGCGGGACGGACGGGGACGCCGGTCGGCAGGCAGACCCAGAGCGCTGTGCTCGATCTCGGAGAGGACCGAGCCCGGCACCGTGAGATTGAGCCCGGGCATCAGCCAGCCGAGCACGATGGCGCGCGCCGAGCGGGACGGGCGGACGCCGGCACGGTCGGCGGCGGCCTGCGACGCGCGCACGGACCAGAGGACGAGCAGCCCGCCGGTGCCCAGCGTGAGGATCGGCGCGACCGTACCGGCGGACGCGACGAGGGCGTCCGACGCGGCCACGGCATCTGCGGACAGCGCACCGTCCCGGCTGGCCAGCAGCAGGACGTAACGCCACACCTCTGCAAAAGCCGCCAGGAGCGCCACCGCGGCGGTGGCCCAGAGCAGCGGCACCGCGCTGGCGAACAGCGAGCGAGCGGCGTCCAGGGGGGCGGATGGCGGCGGGGTGGCCGGCTCCGGCGATTCCCACCCCCGGGGTGGGAACCCCCAGCGGGGCAGGGAGCGGTAACGCGGCGGACCGTCGTACCGGGTGCGGACCCGCGCGGGCGCGGGTTTCGTCGCGGACGGTGGGGGCTCGGCGACCCATCGCAGCGCGGCGAGGTAGCGACCGCAGTACGGGCAGAACGGGCCGCCCCCCGCCGGTGCCCGTCGACCACAACGGGGGCAGGGCGGCCCCAACCGGGCCGCCTCTGGCGAGGGTGCGGTGGGGAGCACGCCGCTAGATGATCTCTGGTCGGCCGCCGGCGTCGGCTACGAGCTCACGTCCCTGCGCGGCCCACGACTGCATGCCGCCGTCGACGTTCACCGCGGGGTAGCCCTGCCCTGCGAGATAGGCGACCACGCGCGCCGAGCGACCACCGGAGCGGCACACGACATAGAGCGGGTCGTCGTCAGGCAACTCGGCGACCCGGGCCGTGAGCTCGGACATGGGCAGGTGCCGGGCCCCGGGCGCGTGACCCGCATCCCATTCGTCGATCTCGCGGACGTCGAGCAGCGCGGCGTCGGGGGGCAGATCCGCCACCGGGACCGCCGGGACGGCTGGACCAGTCATGCAAACATCCTGCCACGCGTCCGCGTGACGACCGGGTGAGCGGCCGCGACGACGATGGCCCGATCGGGTGCCGTCACCACTACGGTCGGACCCTGTGGACTACGCCGGTGTGACGGGGCAATGGGCGGTGACCGTGGCGCGTCGCCTCCACCGCCGTGGCATCGAGACGCCCCCGCCGTTGATCGACGAGACCTGGGTCGGCACCGACCTGGCGCTCTATCTCCGGTATCGGGTGGGCGCTCACAAGCTCGCCGCCCGATTCCGTCTCGACGTCGATCCGAGCTCGGGGGCCTGGCCGACGGATGCCGACCAGTTCGCGGCCGCGGTGTTCCACGCCCTCCCCGCCGAACCGGAGCCGGACCCGTTCGTGGACGAGTTCGGCTACCGGTGGTGGAGTGCGGCTGTTCCGCACATCGGGTGGCCCACCGCGGTGGACTCTCGACGGATCGTGACGATCTCCTGACGTGCGAACGGGGCGAGCCCTCGGGCCCGCCCCGTTCCGTGTCGATGCCGGTCGGGAACTAGTGCGGGATCGCCTTCTCTGAGCCGGCTCCGGTGAGCGCCCTGACCTCCATCTCGGCGAACTTGCCCTCCTCGATGGGCCGTCGCCCACCGACGTAGGTGCCGATGATGCCCAGGAGGAACGACGCCGGGATCGAGACGAGACCCGGGTTGTCCAGGGGGAACCAGTGGAAATCGACGCCCTGGAGCATGGACGCGCTGCGACCCGTTGCCGGGCTGACCGGCTTGCCGGAGACCGCGGGCGAGAAGACGATCAGGATGATGCAGATCGCCAACCCGCCGTAGATGCTGAACAGCGCGCCGGTGGTGTTGAACTTCTTCCAGAACAGCGAGTACAGGATCGTCGGCAGGTTCGCCGACGCCGCGACCGCGAAGGCCAGCGCCACCAGGAAGGCGATGTTCTGCCCGTTGGCGACGATGCCGCCCACGATGGCGACGACCCCGATCACCAGCGCCGTCATGCGGGCCACCCGCACCTCGGCGTCCGGAGCGGCGGTACCCCTCCTGAGGACGTTGGCGTAGACGTCGTGCGCGAACGACGCCGACGCGGTGATCGTCAGACCGGCGACGACGGCCAGGATCGTCGCGAACGCGACGGCCGAGATGATGCCGAGCAGGAGCTCGCCGCCGAGGTGGTAGGCCAGCAGCGGCGCCGCGTTGTTCTGGGTGGCGCTGGTGATGGTGCCCGGCGGCAGGAGCGCTGCGGCACCGTAGCCCAGCACCAGGGTGAACAGGTAGAACAGCCCGATCAGCCAGATCGCCCACACCACCGACCGGCGGGCCTCCTTCGCCGAGGGCACCGTGTAGAACCGCATCAGGATGTGCGGCAGGCCCGCGGTGCCGAGCACCAGCGCCAGGCCGAGTGACACGAAGTCGATCGGGTTGGTGTACTGCAGGCCCGGCGCGAGCACGGCCTCGCCCTTGGGGCTGGCAGCGGCGGCATCGCCGAGCAGGGCAGACAGGTTGAAGCCCGCGATGCCGAGCACCCACACGGTCATCACCGCGGCTCCGATGATCAGCAGGACGGCCTTGATGATCTGGACGTACGTGGTGCCCTTCATGCCGCCGACGAGCACGTAGACGATCATCAGGATGCCGACGACGGCGATCACGGCACCCTGGCCGAGGCGGTTGCTGGGCGGAATCTGCAGCAGCAGTGCGATCAGCCCGCCGGCGCCCGCCATCTGCGCGAGCAGGTAGAAGAACGACACGACGAGCGTGGACGTCGCCGCCGCGGCACGCACGGGGCGCTGGCGCATCCGGAACGCGAGGACATCGCCCATGGTGAACTTGCCGGTGTTGCGCAGCAGCTCGGCCACCAGCAGCAGCGCCACCAGCCACGCCACGAGGAAGCCGATCGAGTAGAGGAAGCCGTCGTAGCCGTTCAGCGCGATGGCCCCGGCGATGCCGAGGAACGACGCGGCGGAGAGGTAGTCGCCCGCGATCGCCACGCCGTTCTGCGGCCCGCTGAAGGCACGACCGGCGGCGTAGTAGTCGGATGCGGTCTTGTTCGTGCGGCTGGCTCGGTAGACGAACACCAGGGTGAACGCCACGAACGCGACGAAGATCCCGATGTTCAGGGGGACGCTGCCGACGGCGGTGGCGGCCGGCGGGGTGGGGGCCTGCGCGAGGACGCTCATTCCGCGCTCTCGATCTGCTGCCGGATCTTCTCGGC
>JAODNO010000321.1 GCA_025465235.1 Pseudonocardia sp. | reverse complement strand
TGCCACCCCACGGCGACCCGGTACCGGTCGTCGCCTTCGACGAGCCGTGCGCGCTGCGCCGACGTGCCCTGGAGACCCTCGCCGGGCACGGCTTCGCAGCAGACGTGGTCTGCGAGGCCGCCCATCTGGCGGGGGTGAAGGCTGCTGTACGCGCCGGGCTGGGCGTCGGTCTCATGGCTACCGTCGGGCAGCGGCCCGACGGCCTCGTCCAGAGATTCGACCTCCCGGTACCTGCTCCCATTCCGCTGTCCCTGTGGGCCCGCCGTGGTCTCGCCCCCGAGCTGATCGATTGCGCCGGGGAGTCCCTGAGACACCTGCTCGACCCGGACGGGCCCGTGCCCGTCCAGGTCGTGTCCTCCCGTCCTTGACATTCCCGTCGCTCCGACGCCCACCTATCCGCGTGACCCACGCCTGCTTGCTGACGCGCCGCCGTCATGTGGAGCTGTGCCGTGTCAACCGTCTTCGCCGCTCTCGCCCGCGAGGTGCCCGGCATCGAGCTCGGCGCCTCGGTGGTCGTGCAGCCACGGCACCCGCGAATGCTCGCAGCCCAGGCGCAGACGGTGGAGGCCGCGTCGTCCGGCCGTCTGGCGCTGGGCCTCGGGGTGAGCCACCCGGGGCTCCCCCTCGACCGCACCCGCGCGCTGGTGAAGCGGCACTCAGTTCACCGGACACGGATGGCTCCACCGAGGACGAGCCGCGATCCTGATCTTGTACCGGATTCGTACCGGACGATCATCAAGTAGGTATCCCTGCAGCTCAGGATTCCGCGGAGCGGTACAGGTTGCGCTTCGAGATGTACTGGACGACCCCGTCCGGCACCAGGTACCAGACGGGGTGGCCCTCGGCGACGCGACGGCGGCAATCGGTGGACGAGATCGCCATCGCCGGGACCTCGACGAGCGTGACGGATCCGTCGGGCAGGTGGTGGTCGTCGAGCTCGTAGCCGGGCCGGGTGACGCCGACGAAGTGCGCCAGCCGGAAGAGCTCCTCGACCTCCTGCCAGGACAGGATCTGGGCCAGCGCGTCGGCGCCGGTGATGAAGTACAGCTCCGCGTCGGGCAGCTCCGCGTGCAGATCTTTCAGGGTGTCGGCGGTGTAGGTGAGGCCGCCGCGGTCGATGTCGACGCGGCTGACGGAGAACCGCGGGTTGGACGCCGTGGCGATCACCGTCATCAGGTAGCGGTCCTCCGCCTTGCTCACCTCGTGCTCCGACTTCTGCCACGGCTGACCCGTGGGCACGAAGACCACCTCGTCGAGGCCGAAGAGGTCCGCCACCTCGCTGGCCGCCACGAGGTGGCCGTGGTGGATGGGGTCGAAGGTGCCGCCCATCACGCCGATCTTGCGATGCACACCGGCGAGACTAATGCTCGAACGCGAAACACCGTGGCAACCCAGCACCCGTAGCGTTTGTGAACCAATCGGTTCAACCACCGCAGGGAGACCGCCATGGACCTGAGCCCCGACCTCGCCACAGCCTGTCTGGTGCCCCGCCGGGTGTCCGGCCCGGAGGAGGCGCGGGACGTCGTCGCCACCGAAGGGGCCGCGATCATCACCGGTATCACCGACGAGGAGGCCGCCATCGCGTTCGGCACCGCGATGCTGGGCGAGGATCTCGTCCGTGTCGGCAGGCAGATCGAGGCGACCGCGAAGCGCGCTCTCGAGGACGGCGCCAAGGTCGACGAGCAGCCCGCCGACGCCCGCGGCCGCAAGCGCCGGCTCTCCCGGGACGTCTCGCTGCCGATGCCCCCGCACAACGACGGGTTCGCGTTCGGTGACTTCGCACCGGACCGGCTGTTCCTGTTCAGCGCGCGGCCTGCCGCGGTCGGCGGGGAGTCCTTCCTGATCGACGGACTGAAGGTGCTCGACATCCTCGCCCAGGACCCGGCGAACGCCGAGATGGTGCAGTTCTGCCGCACCGTCGACATCGACCACTCGGAGCCGAACTTCCCGCAGGAGGGGTACTCCCCGATCGTGCGCACCACGCCGTCCGGTCCGCCGCAGGTGCGGCACCACCCCTACCTCGCGCCGATCATGGGCCCCGACGAGGCGGCGCAGTGGCCGTTCGTCGAGCACTGGAAGGCCGCGGTGACGGCTGCGCGCGACACGGGCCCCCGCTTCCGGCTGGAGGCCGGTGACATGGCCTGCGTGGACAACTACCGGATCTTCCACGGCCGCCACGGCTACACCGACCCCGCGCGGGTGCTCTACTCGATCTGGGGCTGGAGCACCTCGGCCGTCGCGGTTCCCGCCGGTGAGCTGGACATCGTCAACCCGCAGGGCTCGGCTCAGCTCGCCGGCTGAGTCATCTGGTCACAGGCCACCTGGTCACGGGCCACCTCGCCGCGCGCGGCGTGGCAGCGCTGCGCGAACGCCGAGGCTGTGCCGGCGTAGCTCGCCGCCACGGCCTCGGCGTCGCCGGTGGAGATCAGGTCGAACTGCAGCCCGCGCCAGACCGCGACGATCTCGCGCGCCAGCCCGCTCGCCGCGGTCGCGGGCACACCCTCGGCCCGCAGCGCGACGGCCACGTGGTTCGTCCAGTCGTGCCCGACCCTGGTGAGGAAGTCGTCAAAGCGGCCAGGGTTGTGTGCGGCCTGCCCGAAGATCTCGAAGAACAGCCGAAGGAACGGCAGGTTCTCCGGGGCGGCGATGCCTCGCCAGCAGGCGAGCAGCCGGTCGACCAGCGGCGTGCCGGGGTCGTCGAGGGCGGTCATCGCGGCGGTGAAGGCCGGGAACCGCTGCGACGCGGCCAGCAGCGTCTGCCCGATCAGCTTTTCCTTCGAGCCGAAGTAGTAGAGCAGCATCCGGTTGTTCGTGCCGATCGCCGAACCGAGACCACGCAGCGTCAGCTCGGCGATGCCCAGTTCGAGCACGTAGTCGGCAGTCAGCCGCAGCAGCCGGTCCCGCTCGGGCTCCGCACCCGCGTCAGCCATGGCGCGACAGGGTACTCGCTGGGCCCGGCCGTAACCTCCGGGCGCCGCCACCGCAACACGCCAGCAACCCGCGCTCCCTACCGTGCGTGAACCGCGCGATTCACTGGAGCCCTGGATGCCAGCACGAAGCAACGACCTCGCGTTGCCCACGGACACCGAGCCCGCGATCGCCCTGCGCGGGATCGTCAAGGACTTCCCGCTCAAGCGTGGCGCCGCCGTGCGCGCCCTGGACCGGCTCGACCTGGAGATCGCCCACGGCGAGTTCGTCGCCATCCTCGGCCCCTCCGGCTGTGGGAAGTCGACGGTCCTCCGGCTCGCCGCCGGCCTGGAACAGCCCACGGAGGGCGAGGTGCTCGTCGAGGGCCGGAGCCCGGCGGAGCTGATCAGGGCACACCGGCTCGGTGTCGCCTTCCAGGAGCACGCACTGCTGCCGTGGGCCACCGCGCGCAACAACGTCGCGCTGCCGTTCCGGGTCGCCGGTCGCGAGGTCGACCGCGAGCGCGTCGACGCGCTGCTCGAGCTGGTGGGGCTCGCGGGCTTCGAGGACGCGCGCCCCCGCCAGCTCTCCGGCGGGATGCGCCAGCGTGTCGCCATCGCCCGCGCGCTCGCCCTCGAGCCCGACGTGCTGCTGCTCGACGAGCCGTTCGGCGCGCTCGACGCCGTCACGCGGCGGCGGATGAACCTCGAGCTGGCCCGGATCTGGATGGAGCAGCGGATCACCACCCTGCTGGTCACGCATGACGTCGACGAGGCCGTGCTGCTCGCCGACCGGGTCGTCGTCATGACGGGCAGGCCGGGGCGGGTGCTGCACGTGCAGCAGGTGGAGATGCCACACCCGCGCGGCGGCGAGGTCACCCGCGACCCGGAGTTCCACGCCCTCGTCGACCGGCTCACCGGCATGCTCGACGACCCCGAGCCCGTCGCGGCGACGTCGTGAGCCGGGTCCCCGGAGCCGCGCTAGCCCCGAGCCGGGGCCTCGCCGCAGGCGGCGTTCTCGCGCTGCTGGTGCTCGTCGAGATCGTGGGCCGCCTCGGGCTGGCCGGGCCGGGCTGGCCACCGCTCACGGACGTGTTCGGCTACGTCGCCAAGCCGTCCGCACAGCAGTTGCTCGGCCGCGCACTGACCGCCACGGCCACCGCCGCTCTCGCCGGGTTCCTGCTCGGCGGCGTCGTCGCGCTGCTGGTCGCGGTGCTCAGCGCGCTGGTGCCCGCCACCGGTCCCGGGTTGGAGCGGCTCGCGGCCGTCGTGCATGCGGTGCCGCTGATCGCGCTGGGCCCGCTGCTGATCACCACGGCCGGACGCGAGGCCACTCCGACCCTGGTCGCCGCGCTGGCCGCGGGCTTTGCCGTCTTCGTCGCCGCGACGTCAGCGCTGGGATCGGCGAACGACGCGCAGCGGGACGTGTTCACAGTGCTCGGTGCGGGACGGGCCAGCACCCTGCTGCGGCTGCAGTTGCCTGCCGGACTCCCGCTGATCGTCGACGGCCTCACCCTCGCCGCACCAGCCGCGGTGCTCGGCGCCGTCATCGGGGAGTGGTTCGGCGCGCGCCGCGGCATCGGCGTCCTGCTGGTCAGCTCCATGCAGAACGTCCAGACCGACCAGCTGTGGGCCGCGGCGCTCACAGCGGCCGCGATCTCCCTGCTCGCCTACGTGCTCCTGGTGGCACTGCGTGGAGCGGTGAACCGGAGGTTCCAGTGAGCGAGCTTGCGAGCGAATCATCATCCGAGCGCAACGAGGGCGGGCGATGAGCATCGACGCGCTGTCCGCGTCCCGCCGCGTCCCGGTTGCACAGGAGGGCACCGCCCGGCCCTCGCCTGCGCGGCTGCTCACGCGCAGCCTCGGGCGTGTCCTCTCCCGGTACTGGACGGTGGCCGCGTTCGTCGTCGCATGGCAGCTCTGGTCCTGGCTCACCGGCTACAACCAGATCGTCGTGCCCCCGCCTGCCATGGTGTTCGGTGACGTCCTCGGCAACATCGGCGCCTACCTTCCCGACCTCGGATGGACGCTCGCCATGTCGGCAGGCGGGCTGGTCGCGGGAATGGCACTCGGCACCATGATCGCGGTCGTGGTGTGGTCGTCGCGGATCGTCTCCGGGATGATGACGCCGGTCGCGCTCGTCATGCGGTCGGTGCCGGTGGTCGCGATGATCCCGGTGCTCGCCAGGGTGTTCGGCTACGGCTGGTTCACAGTACTGGTGATCACCACCGTGGTCTCGTTCTTCCCGGCGTTCGTGCTCGTCGGGTCCCGGCTCCGAGCGGCACCGCAGGCCACGTCCGACCTCATGGCTGTGCTGGGCGCCTCCCGCTCCACCGTGCTGCGTCTGCTGCTGCTCCCGCACGCCGTGCCCGGACTGCTGGTGGCCTTCCGGCTCACCGCGCCCACGGCGGTGCTCGCGGCGATGCTCGCGGAGTACCTGATGGGCGGGCGTGGTCTCGGCACGCTCTTCGCGCAGTCCGTGAGCTTCCACGAGGTAGGCCGGGCCTGGGGAGCCGCACTCGTCGCGACGGTCGTCTCCGTCGCCTGCTTCGTCGCCGCCCGCGCCGTGGAGCGCCGCGGCACCGTCCGGTTCAGCTGAGCCCCGCTCCCCCCATTCCCGCTCCCCCCGATCCGCCCCGAGGAGACCACATGTCCCGCGACCCCGCCCCCTGGTCCCGCCGCCGTCTGCTGCGCACGGCGGGCCTTGCCGGCCTCGGCCTGGGCCTCGCGCCTACCGTGCTCGCAGCCTGCGGCGCAGGCGGTGACACCGGTGGCGGCCCCACCGCCAGCACCTCCCTGCGCGTGGCGCTGGGCTGGATCACGAACGTCGAGTTCGCCGGCTTCTGGCTGGCCGACGACCGCGGCTACTACAAGCAGGAGGGCCTCGCTGTCGAGTTCCTCCCCGGCGGCCCGAACGCTCCGGACCCCACGCAGACCCTCGCCGCAGGCGGCGCCGAGATCGCCATCCCCGTGGCAATGCAGGCGTTCCTGTCGGCTGTGAACCAGGGCAACGACTTCGTCGCCTACGGGACGATGTTCCAGAACGCGCCGTCGGCGCTGCTGTCGCTGACCAAGAAGCCGGTTCGCACGGCCAAGGACCTCGTCGGCGCCCGGGTGCTCGGACAGCAGGGCGTGCAGCCCTACGTCGAGGCGGCGATGCGACTGGCGGGCGTGCCCGTCCAGTACGAGTTCATCCCGGTCGGCTACGAGCCGAGTCCGCTGGTCGAGGGCCAGGGCGACGTCTACACCTGCTTCGCCACCAACCAGCCGATCACCCTGGAGCAGCAGGGCATGGTGCAGGACCGCGACTTCGTCGTCACGACCTACGAGCAGCTCGGGCTGCCGCAGTACTCCAGCCCGCTGTGCAGCAAGCGCTCCTGGCTGGACGCGAACCGCCCCATCGTCGAGAAGTTCATGCGCGCGACGATCCGCGGCTGGCAGGACAACACCGCGGACCCGTCGGTCGCCGCGCATCTCGCGGTGGAGAAGTACGGCGCCGACCTCGGCCTCGACCTCGCCCAGCAGACGCGGGAGAACCAGCTGCAGATCCCGTACACCCAGAGCGAGCTGACGACGTCGAGTGGCCTGTTCCGGATCGACCCGGCCCGCCTGTCCGGCCCGATGTATGCGGCGTACAAGGCGGCCGGAGTGACCCCGCTGCCCGACGTCGCGAAGATCGTCGACACCAGCGTGCTCGACAACGTCTTCCAGGGAAAGGCGACCGTCTGATGGTTCGCGACCTCGCGCGACTCCCGAAGGCCCATCTGCACGTCCACCTCGAGGGAGCGATGCGGCCCTCGACGCTGGCCGACCTGGCGGCCGCCGCGGGGGTGGCGGTCCCGACGGTGCGTGGCTACGCCTCGTTCAGCGAGTTCGGGCTGCAGTACCGGGCCGCGTCCGCCCTGATCACCACCGAGGACGACCTGCGCCGGGTGGTGCGCGAGGTGGTCGACGACGCCGCGGACGACGGCGCTCTCTGGGTGGAACCGCACTTCTACCCGCCGCGCTACGTCGGCCAGCTCGGCAGCAGCGACGAGGTCCTGCAGATCGCGATCGACGAGGGGCAGCGCGCCGCGGCGGCTCGCGGGATCGGCTGCGGGATCATGGTCTCGGCGCTACGCGAGTTCGACCCGGCCGAGGCCGTGGAGCTCGCGAAGCTCGCCGCCCGCTACGCCGGGACGGGCGTGGTGTCGTTCGGGCTGGCGGCCGACGAGGCGCTGTACCCACCCGAGCCCTTCGCCGAGGCGTTCGCGGTGGCCCGCGACGCTGGTCTGATCTCCGCGCCGCACGCAGGTGAGCTGGCCGGACCCGCCAGCGTCTACGGCGCGCTCGACGCCCTCGGGGCGCAGCGGATCTGCCACGGGATCCGCGCGATCGAGGACCCTGCTCTGGTGGATCGGCTCGCCACCGACGAGATCGTGCTCGACGTGTGCCCGACGTCCAACGTGATGCTGGCCGTCGTGCCGTCCTTCGACGAGCACCCGCTGGTCCGGCTGCTCGACGCGGGCGTGCGGTGCACCCTGAACGGCGACGACCCGCTGCTCTTCGGCCCCGGCCTTCTCGGGGAGTACGAGCTGGCACGCACGACCCTCGGCCTGTCCGACGAACGGCTCGCGCAGCTGGCGCGGTGGTCGCTGGCGGGCTCGGGCGCGCCTGCGGAGCTGGTGACCGACGGCGTGGCGCGCATCGAGGAGTGGCTGACGGCGGCGCCGTGAGCCACTCCCGAAGCGCGCCCGGCCGTCCGGGGTCAGCGTGCGGCGTTCTTCACGAAGCCCGTCTCCCTGTCCATGAGTGACGTGTCGCCACCCTGCCAGCCGCCGCGGACGTGGCGCCGCACGGTGGTGTCGTCGGTGGCGCGCGCTGCCGAGTGCCACAGGTACGCATCGTGCAAGATCACGTCCCCGCGCTCGGCGTAGACCGGGATCTCACCGCGGATCTTCTCGAAGCCGAGCGGCATGGGCGCGGGCGGCGGGGTGTCGGTGTAGCCGCGAGCGGCGGGGGCGCCCTCGGGGACGCTCACGTTGTTGATGTTCTCGAACGGCGACGCGGTGGCCCAGAGGTGGCTGCCGGGTACGACGCGGAGGAAGCCGTTGGCCGGGCTGGTGCCGTCGATGTGGAACGTGAACGCGGTACCCGGCCAGATGTCGAGGTGCGGAACGGACTGCCAGTCCGCGTGCCAGCCGATGCGGGTGTAGCCGGACTCGCGGCCGGGCCGCGCGTCCTGGTAGACGACACCGCCCCGCCCCGGCCAGAAGTCGGGTCCGAGGATCTGCACCACCAACTCGACGAGTGCCGGAGTGGCGAGTGCGGTACGGAGCGTCGGCGCGAGCTCCTCGATGTGCTCCACGTAGTTGACGAACCGCTCGGCCTTGCTCTCGTCGTCGAGGTACTTCCGCGAGCCGTAGCGGGCGTCCAGCTCCCCCGCGAGCACTCCCTCCTGGGCGGCCACGCACTCCGCCTCCATGGCGTCGATGAGCGCTGGGTCCACCAGGTCGCGCAGGACCACGAAGCCCCACCGGTCGTAGAACGCCTTGGCGGCGTCGGAGCCGGCTGCGGGGGTGAACACGCCGAGGTCGGCGAAGGCGGTCAGGTCGAGAGCGGGCACGTCGACTCCTGTGTGTGAACCGGACGGTTCACACAGTGTGAAGGACGCCTGCCCCGCGCGGCGTTACGGTCCGGTGAAAACGACGGAGGGCTACGCGCCGGCGCCTGCGGCCAGCGCGTCGGCCAGGAAACGCAGCTCGCGATGCATGGTGTCCTGGCCGTCCTCGGCGTGCCGGGCCACCGAGTGCCGGTAACTCACGGCCGAGGCCAGCAGGTGCGCGGCGCTGTCGACGTCGGCAGCGGCGCAGCGCGGCTGCGCGGCCGCGACCACGGCGCGTATCTGCTCGACCAGCCGGCCGAAACGGCTTCGCAGCGCGTCGAGCACGGCGGGATGGGTGTCAGCCTCCCGCCAGAGCAGGTGCGAGAGCATCGCCGACGAGTCGAGGCTGCGGTCGAGGACATCGACGAGCCGGTGCAGGCTTGCTGCGACGTCGCCGGGCACGACCACGTGCGCCGGGTCGAGCCGATCTTCCGGCAGCCGCTCGACCAGCGCCGTCAACAGGTCCGGCTTGCGCTTGAAGTAGTAGTGCACGAGGCCCTTCGGCACGCCTGCGCGCTCAGCGATCCGTGAGGTCGGCGTGGCGTCGAACCCGCAGTCGGCGAACAGCTCCTCCGCAGCGGCCAGGATCCGGTCGCGCGCCCCAGGCTCGTTCATGTCCCACTCACCCGTCCATCCTGACGCGCAGCACGGCCGCGGCCAACAGGCCACGGCCGTGCTGTCGATCGTTTCCGCGTCGACTCAGTGCTGCCCGGCCAGCCCCCGGTGCTCCGCATTCGCGGACGGCAGGGCGGCGAGGCCCACCGCGACCGTCAGCACTCCGGCGACCCAGGACGTCCAGGACGCCCCACCGAGGTCGCTGTAGGCGAGCACCCACGGCGAGATGAACAACAGAACGCCCAGCACTGCGTGCACGTACTCACTCGCCACCGAACCCGGCTGCGCCAGCGACCAGAGTGCAGTGGCGGCGATGAGCACGCCGAACACGATGAGCGTCCACAACGCGGTGGCGTTGGTGCTCACCACGATCGGCGACAGGGCCGTCAGCACTCCGATCACCAGCGCCGTCCAGTCCTGCCACCTGTGCCATGACCTGCGGGTCATCGCGATCACCCTTCCCTCGTGAGGAGACGATCAGATGACTTCATGGTGCGCCTGACTGGCCGCCCGGTCAAGTTCGTCCGTCCTGTTCGTCTGCGATCTGGACCACAGGAGTCAGCGCTGGTAGGCGTGGCGGAACTGGATGCTGATACGCGGCCCGACGGAGCGCGTCTTGGGCACCGAGTGCTGCCATGTGCGCTGACAGGAACCGCCCATGACGAGGAGGTCGCCCGGTCCGGGGAGGTACGCGATCGACGCGCCGCCGCCGGTGGGACGCAACCGGAACGGCCGGACGGCACCCAGCGACACCAGTGCGACGATCGCCTCCGGAAGGTCGCGGGCGACCCGGTCGCCGTGCCAGGCCACACTGTCGGCGCCGTCGCGGTAGAGATTGACGCCCACCTGCGTGAATGCCACGCCGTACCGCTCGCTCAGCACTCGCGCCATCTCACACAGCTCCGCGGGCGGACCCGGACCGTCGTCGAGGCGCCAGCGGTGGGTGAGCCGCGGTTCCGGCACGACCCGGTCGTACATCCGCACCTCTCGGCCGGCCCACGGGGTGGTGTCGAGGAGCCGGGCGCAGAGGTCGTCGGCGCCACGGCACCAGCCGGGCCCGTGGTCGACCCACGCCCCCTCCCCCAGCTCGCGGCGCCGCACCTCGGGGAAACCGGGATCGAGCTCGACGCCGTCCGCGGTGGCGTCGAGCAGCGACGGCTGCCAGGCGAGGTCGAAATGGGCCACCTCCGCGACGGTACTCCATATCGAACATCAGTTCGAGGTTGTCCGTCGGCAACGTTCTGTCGGCCCCTCCGGCTAGCGTCGCCCTCGTGATCGATCATCGCAGCGCCTACGGGCTCGTCACCGACTTCGATCCCTTCCGCCGGATCGAGGCCGACACGCTCGCGCTCGCCGACGCCGCCGAAGGCCACCTCACCGCGGCCGTGCCGAGCTGCCCCGGGTGGTCGGTGGCCGACCTGGTGTGGCACCTGCTCGAGGTGCAGCACTTCTGGGGCGAGATCGTGGCGGGCCGCGTACAGGACCCGGCGACGGTGCCCGAGGCGGTGCGGCCTGCGGAGGCGCGGCTGATCCCCGAGCTGCGCACGGGCGTCGCCCGGCTCGTCACGTCGCTGCGCGGGGCGGAGCCTGCCGAGGCGGTCTACAGCTGGGCAGCGCGGCGCGATGCCGGGTTCGTGGTGCGACACCAGGTGCAGGAGGCCGCCGTCCACCGGTGGGACGCCGACCACGCCACCGGGCGGGAGAGCTCTCTCGACGCCGCGGCGGCCACCGACGCGGTGGAGGAGTTCCTGGAGGTCAGCACCCCGTTCCGGGCCGAGGGGGCAGCGGCTGTCGGCGGCAGTCTGGAGCTGGTTGCCGTCGACACCGGCATCGGCTGGGTCGTCGGGGAGGACGAGCACGGCAGCGCACGCTGGGAGCGGCTGGCAGCCGACCCCGCCGCGCAGGAGGCGGACGCCGTGCTGCGGGCATCCGCCTCCGACCTGCTGCTCTACCTCTACCGCCGCCGTTCCGCTGGCGACCTGCAGGTCACCGGCGACATGAAGGTCGCCGAGCGGTTCGCCCTCCGCACCGGCACCGACTGACGGCTCGGGCTCCGCCCTGGGGTGCGGGAATGCCCACGGCGACGCCGGCCGCACCATCGTCAGGAGCGGAGGCCGCCGTGTTCGTGGGCCGGCCCGCCACCGCCTGCCCGTGCGCCCGCCGGCCCTGCCGGGGCTTGGCCGCCGGTCCCGGGGCCCGCGCCCACGGCGTCGGAGTTGTCGCCGTCGTAGACGAAACGGACGAAGTTGGGCGAGGCCACCATGTCGAAGTTCAGGTAGCCCGCGATCCGGTCGCTTTCGGGCTGCGGCAGCGTCGCCACGTAGTACTCCGACCCGAGCAGCCCGATCTCCTCGGCCCCCCACCAGGCGAACCGTCGCCCTCGTTGACGGCAGAGTCAAGATCGAGATTCATTCGGTACACATGAGCTAGACGGTCGGTGTGCGTCACACCGGGAGCAGGGCCTCCACCACAGCGGTGAGCTGCGCTGCGGTGCGACATTCGTGCATCGGCAGCACGTCGGCGTAGCGCAGCGCTGCGGAGTCGCCACTGCCCCACTGCCGGCGCGGCTCCGGGTTGAGCCAGTGCGCGTGCCGGGCCTGCGCCACCAGCCGCTTGAGCACGGCCAGGTTGGGGTCCCGGTAGTTGGTGCGCGCATCGCCGAGCACCAGCAGCGAGCTCTTCGACGTCACCGCGTCGCCCCAGTGCTCCGCGAAGCTGCCGAAGGAGCCGCCGTAGTCGCTGTGGCCGTCGAATGCCACGAGATCGGCCTCCCGCAGCACCCGTTGCATCACGCCGGACAGCTCCGCGCCGGGATCGAACAGATGGGTCACCTCGTCCGCGCGCTCCACGAACGCGAACACCCGCACCTTGCTGAACTGCTCACGCAGTGCCTGCACGAGGAGCAGCGTGAAGTGGCTGAACCCGGCCACCGAGCCGGAGACGTCGCAGAGGATCACCAGCTCGGGACGACCGGGCCGGCGCGTGCGGTACGCCGGGCGCATCGGTACCCCACCGGTCGACATCGAACGGCGAAGGGTGCGCCGCATGTCCAGGGTGCCGCGCTTGGCGTGCTTGCGCCGCACCGCCAACCGGGAGGCGAGCCGCCGCGCCAGCGGGTACACGGTGCGACGCAGCTGCGCGAGCTGCTCCGCGTAGGCGGAGAGGAACTCCACCTGCTCGATCTGCTTCGGCACCGCAGACTTCGCCACCTCCTGACGGCCCCGGATCTCGGCCGTGCGCCGCCGCACCTCGTCCGTGATCATCGCGCGGAAGGCGGCGATCCGGGCGCGGATCTCCCGACGCAGCACCTCATCGGAGAACGCCGTGTCGTCGCCGGTGGCGTCCTGGAGATCGGCGAGGATGCGTGCCAGCAACGTCTCCGGTGACAGCATCCGCAGCGCCTGGTACGCCGACCAGCTCGGCCGGCCGCCCGCGCCCTGGATGCCCGTGCCGGCCGCGCCGGAGCGTCCGAGCGCGTCCACCACGGCACGGGCCAGCTCGGCGAGCGCGGCTGTGTCGCCGTCACGCAGCAGGTCGGCGAGGATGTCACGCAACGCGTCCACATCGACCGGGCCGCCCTCTGCGTCGTCGACCCGCGGCACCTCGACCTCCCCGCTGCCCGCGCCCAGCGCGGCCGGGAAGTACAGCTCGAACAGCGTGTCGAACGCCTGCCGCTGCCCTGACCGGCGCAGCAACGCCGCTGCCAGGCCTTCACGCACGTGCTCGCGGTGGATCAGGTCGAGCGCGCCGAGCACCCTGGCGGCGTCGATGGTCTCCCCCGGTCCGACGGACACGCCGTGGCGGCGCAGCGCGGCGACGAAGTCGACCAGGTGTCCGGGCAGGCCGTGCTCCGAGCTGATGCGCGCCGTCGTGTCCACCGCACCATCATGGCCCGTCGATCAGTTCAACCGCAGCTCAGCGGCCGCTTTCACCGCATCCGACTGGTGCTTCAGCACCACGCCCAGCGTGGCGCGGACCGCCTCGTCGTCCAGGGTGTCGAGGCCGAGAGCGAGCAACGTGCGGCCCCAGTCGATCGTCTCGGCCACCGAGGGCGACTTGCGCAGATCCAGTCCGCGCAGCACCCGCACTGTGCGGACCAGGGCGTCGACCAACGACTCGGCGAGCTCCGGCACCCTGCTCAGCACGATCCGACGCTCCAGGTCGGCGTCGGGAAAGTCCAGGTGCAGGAACAGACAACGTCGTTTCAGCGCCTCCGACAGCTCGCGCGTGGAGTTCGAGGTGAGCAGCGCGAACGGGCGCCGGGAGGCGATGATCGTGCCCATCTCCGGCACCGTCACCTGGAAGTCGGACAGCACCTCCAGCAGCAGCCCCTCGACCTCGACGTCCGCCTTGTCCATCTCGTCGACGAGCAGCACGGTGGGTTCGTTCCTGCGGATCGCGGTGAGCAGCGGCCGCGGTAGCAGGAACTCCTCCGAGAAGACGTCGTCGCGCGTCTCGTCCCAGGACTCCTTGCCCTGACCCGCGGTGATCCGCAGCAGCTGCTTGGCGTGGTTCCACTCGTAGAGCGCGCGGGCCTCGTCGATGCCCTCGTAGCACTGCAACCGCACCAGCCCCGAGCCGGTGGCCGCGGCGACGGCCTTGGCGAGCTCGGTCTTGCCGACCCCGGCCGGTCCCTCGACGAGCAGCGGCTTGCCGAGGCGGTCGGCGAGGAACACGGTGGTGGCGACGGCCGTCGACGCCAGGTAGCCGACCCCGGACAGGCGCTCGGCCACGTCCGCGACCGAACCGAACAGCGGGGACTGGGGAGCGCTCACGCGGCCCATACTGCCTGGCGACGGCCCGTGAGCGAAGCCGCGGGCCGGACCGATGTGCCGCTGGGCCGGGCGGCTTCGGCCGACGCGCACTCAACCCGTCCAGGCGGAGGCCCCGGCGGGAGTTCTGACGGCCGTTGTCCACAGGGCGGGCTCCCCTGCCCGCCCGGCTGTCGGTGTCCTCGTCCACGATGGGTTGCGTGACGACAGGTATCCCCACGCAGCAGGATCTCCGCCGGCAGGCCGAGGACGTGCTCGCCACCCTGGCCGGTCCGGCCGCCCGGCTGCGGGACGACCAGTGGAGCGCGATCGAGGCGCTGGTCGCTCAGCGCAGGCGGGCGCTGGTGGTGCAGCGCACGGGGTGGGGCAAATCGGCGGTGTACTTCGTGGCCACGGCGTTGCTGCGGGCAGCGGGCGCAGGGCCCACCGTGATCGTCTCGCCGCTGCTGGCGCTGATGCGCAACCAGATCGACGCGGCGCAGCGGGCCGGCATCCACGCGGTCACCGTCAACTCGGCCAACACCTCCGACTGGGAGCGCACCTACGCTGCCGTCGACGCCGGCGAGGTCGACGTGCTGCTGGTCAGCCCGGAGCGGCTCAACAACCCCGACTTCCGCGACCGCGTGCTGCCCCGGCTCACCGCGAGCGCCGGGATGCTGGTGGTCGACGAGGCGCACTGCGTGTCCGACTGGGGTCACGACTTCCGGCCCGACTACCGGCGGCTGCGGGCGCTCATCGCCGAGCTGCCGGCAGGGATCCCCGTGCTCGCCACCACGGCCACCGCCAACGACCGGGTGGTCACCGACGTTGCCGAGCAGCTCGGGCTCGGTTCGCACGATGCGGGCGACACTCTGGTGCTGCGCGGCTCGCTCGACCGGGAGAGCCTGCGGCTGTCCGTCGTACGGCTACCCACGCCCGCACAACGACTGGGCTGGCTCGCCGCGCAGCTCGACGCCCTGCCCGGCGCAGGCATCATCTACACGCTCACGGTCGCCGCCGCCGAGGAGGTCGCGGAGTTCCTGCGCGAGCGGGGCCACCCGGTGGCGTCCTACACGGGCAAGACCGATCCGGAGGAGAGGTTGGCCGCAGAGGGCGACCTGCTCGCCAACCGGGTCAAGGCGCTGGTCGCCACCAGCGCGCTCGGCATGGGTTTCGACAAGCCCGATCTCGGGTTCGTGGTGCACCTCGGGGCGCCCGCCTCACCGGTCGCCTACTACCAGCAGATCGGCCGCGCGGGCCGCGCCGTCGAACGGGCCGAGGTGGTGCTGCTACCGGGCCGGGAGGACCGCGACATCTGGGCCTACTTCGCCTCGCTCGCCTTCCCTCCGGAGCCGCTGGTCCGCCAGACACTGCGGGTGCTCGGGCCCGAACCGCTCTCCACCGCCGCGATCGAGACGCGCGTCGACCTCTCGCGCACCCGGCTGGAGATGCTGCTCAAGGTGCTCGACAGCGACGGCGCCGCGAAGCGCGTCAAGGGCGGGTGGGTCACCACCGAGGAGCCGTGGGTCTACGACGAGGAGCGCCACCGCCGCATCGCCGAGGCTCGCCGCGCCGAGCAGCAGGCGATGCTCGACTATCTCGACACCGCCGAGTGTCGGCTGGTGTTCCTGCGCCGCCAGCTCGACGACCTCGACGCGCAGCCGTGCGGGCGGTGCGACAACTGCGCGGGGCCGGTGTGGAGCACCGACGTCGACGCAGGCGCTGCCACAGCGGCCGAGGAACGGATCAGCCGTCCCGGGGTCGAAGTGCCCCCGCGGAAACAGTGGCCGAGCGGGATGGCCGAGCTCGGGGTGCCGGTGTCCGGCCGGATCGCCGCGGCGGAGCTCGCCGAGGTCGGGCGCGTGATCGGGCGGTTGTCCGACATCGGGTGGGGCACGCGGCTGCGCGAGCTGGTCGGCGGCCCCGACGTGCCCGTACCCGCCGACGTGCTCGACGCATGTGTACGGGTGCTGGCCGGCTGGGGCTGGACGGAACGGCCGGTCGGTGTGGTCGGGATCGGCTCACGCACCAGACCTCACCAGCTCGATCACCTGGCCCGGCGGATCGCCGAGATCGGGCGCCTGCCGCTGCTCGGCACGCTCGTACCGGCCGGGCCGCGGCCCGGCGAGCACGCCAACAGCGCTCAGCGCCTGGCCGCGGTGTGGGGGGCGTTCGAGGCGCCCACGTTCGCACCTCCCGGCGGGCCCCTCCTGCTCGTCGACGACCTGGTCGACAGCAGCTGGACGATCACTGTCGCCGCGCGGCTGCTCCGACAGGCCGGGGCGTCAGCGGTGCTGCCCTTCGCACTGGCGCTTGCGGGCTGAGCGCGGGTCCGACCCACGCTCAGTTCGCCGGCACGCCGGGCAGATCCATCAGAAGGCAGCAGTGCTCCTTGCGCACCACACCCACCCCGGACGGCGCGGCCTCGCCAACCGCGGCGGGCACCGCGGCAATCCTCCACTCCGCCGCCCCCGGCCGTCCCGCCGCCGTCCACAGGTCGAGCGAGGCGAGCAGGCGCCGGGCGAGCATGGGGCCCGCCGCGCCGAACACGCGCACGGCAACCGAGCCCGGCTGGACGTCGGCCTGGCCGAATCCCGCTACCACCACCGCGAGGCCGGGCGGCCGCTCACCCGCTGTGGTGGCGAGCGCTATCGTGCCGGTGCTGTTGCCAAGCGGCAGCAGGTCGTCGGGCAGGCCGGTCTCCGGGGCGCACACCAGCAACCGGCACAGACCTGGCTCGGTCACGGCCAGCCAGAGACCGAAACCGTCCCAGACATCCGCGGTGCCGAGCGCCGCAGGCACCGGGAGCAGCGCGCCCGGCTCGGCAAGGGCTGCCGTCACCCCGCCCGGATCCGCGCCGGGACCGTCCTCCGCGACCTGCAGGACGAGTCCGACGCCGTCCAGCCGCGTGCCGGCGTCCGAGCTCGCTCCGAGGCCACGCAGCCGGATGAAGGCACAGCTGCGCACCGAGTCGCTGCGCAGCATCCCTTCCGGGCCGAGGTCGAAGGCTGTGGAGAGCTGGCTCCCGCGCACAGCGAGGGGCAGCAGCAGGCGTCCGCCTGGCCCCAGCTGGGCCACCCACTCGGGACGGATGTCGCTGCTGCCGACGGTGAGCACGATCCGGTCGTATGGGGCCCCCGTGGGATATCCGAGCGCACCGTCCGCCGCGACCAGCTCCACTCCTGACACACCCGCCTCCGCCAGATGCACTGCGGCCCGGGCGATGAGGTCCTCGTCGATGTCGACGGCGGTCACCGCACCGGCCGGGCCGACGATTCGCGCCATCAGCGCGGCGTTGTAGCCGGTGCCCGCCCCGATCTCGAGCACGTGGTGACCGGGTCGGAGGTCCAGCTGCTCCAGCATGATCGCCACCATCGACGGCTGGGACGCCGAGCTGGTCGCGATGCCGTCGGAGAACTGGACGGCGACCGCCTCGTCGGCGTACGCCTCGTCGAGTGCCAAGCCCGGCAGGAAGAGGTGGCGGGGCACTGCCCGGAACGCGTCCTCGACGGCGGGCGAGCGAATCCGGTCGGCGTCGCACAGGACGTCGACCATTCGGGCGCGGGCACGATCGGCGGCAGCCATCGGTCGAAGTCTTGTCCGGGCACCTCGGGGCGACAAGCCGGAACGGACAACTCGCGGGCACAGTACGGGCGACTCGTGGGCGCAAAAGGGGCGACTCGTGGGCGCAAAAGGGGCGAGTCGCGGGCTCGAAACGGGCGACTCGCGGGGTCAGGGGGTCGTTAGGGGGACCAGGTCGTCGGCGTGCACCACCTCGCGGCGCTGCTCGGGCGCGAGGTCGCGGGAGCGACGGCCGATCAGCGCGGGGAGCTCGGTGGCGTCGAAGCCCACCAC
>JAODNO010000313.1 GCA_025465235.1 Pseudonocardia sp. | reverse complement strand
TCTCGGCCGGCGGGGCGGTCTCGGCCGGCGGGGCGGTCTCGGCCGGCGGGGCGGTCTCGGCCGGCGGGGCGGGTGGCGCGCTGTCCACCGGCCGCAATCCGTCCGCTGCGGGTCCGCGGTCCGGCGGTCTCGCGGGCTCTGCACGCTGCTCGGGGGGCGCTGTGGAGGTCGGGGTGCCGCTGGTAGGCGGTACGGGGCCCGCCGGGCGTTTCGGGGGCCGTTCGACCTCGGAGGGAGCCGGGGGGACCGGGGGCGGCGCCACCGGCCGCGGGGCCGTGTCCGTACCGGCGGAGAAGGAGAAACCGCTCTCGGCCTGGTAGGTACCGCGCCGCGGCGGGGCGGTGCCGGGGCAGGTTCCGCCCTCGACCTCTCCCGGCTCGCGGAGGCTGATCCGGCGTCGCCGCAGGAGCACCAGCCCCAGCGCGACGGCGATGAGCAGGATCACCGCAGCGACCGCGACGATGATCCACAGGGTCTCCGTGGTCACCGGTCCACCCTGTCATGCGAAGCAGCAGGCCGGGCGCGAGCACCCCGGCAACCACCATGATCGTTGCCAGATCCACCGGATCGCGCCGGCGAGGGCGATCGTGCGGATCTCGGAACGATCATGCGCGGCGGCGGCACTCAGCTCGCCGCGCGCAGGCGCTGGCTGATGACCGTGGTGATGCCGTCCCCGCGCATGGAGACGCCGTAGAGAGCATCGGCCACCTCCATCGTCGGCTTCTGGTGCGTGATGACGATCAGCTGGCTCGTCTCGCGTAGCTCCTCCATCAGCGAGATGAGCCGCCGCAGGTTGACGTCGTCAAGGGCGGCCTCGATCTCGTCGAGGATGTAGAACGGCGACGGCCGGGCGCGGAAGATCGCCACCAGCAGCGCCATGGCCGTCAGCGACCGCTCGCCGCCGGAGAGCAGCGACAACCGCTTGACCTTCTTGCCCGGCGGGCGCGCCTCGACCTCGACGCCGGTGGTGAGCATGTCATCGGGATCGGTGAGGATCAGCCGCCCTTCGCCGCCGGGGAACAGCGTGGCGAACACGATCTCGAACTCCCTCGCCACGTCGGCGTATGCGATGGCGAACACCTCGAGGATCTTGTCGTCGACCTCGCGGACGACGGTGAGCAGGTCGCGCCGGGTGTTCTTCAGGTCCTCCAACTGCGTGGACAGGAACCGGTAGCGCTCCTCCAGCGCCGCGAACTCCTCCAGCGCGAGCGGGTTGACCTTGCCCAGCAGCCCGAGGTCCTTCTCCGCCCGCTGCGCCCGCCGCTGCTGGGTGGCGCGGTCGTAGGGCATCGGTGGGGGCGGTACGACCTCCTCGCCGCGCTCCTTCGCCGCCTCGTACTCGGCCATCTCCGCGGCCGATGCCGGCACCGGCGCGTCCGGGCCGTACTCGGCGACGAGGTCGTCGATGCCGAGGCCGTGGTCGGCAAGCACCTTCTCGGTGAGCTGTTCCAACCGCAGCCGGGACTGCGCGCGCAGCACCTCGTCGCGGTGCACGGCATCGGTGAGCTTCTCCATCAGCGCGGTGAGCCGGGTGGTGGTGGCCCTGGCCTCGCCGAGTGCTCGCTCGCGGGAGTCACGGGCTGCCGCAGCGGCGTCGCGCTCGGCGGCGGCTGCCGCCAGCGACACGGCGATCCGCTCGCACGCCGTCTCGCCTGCGCGGGCGACGAGCGCGGCGATCGACGCGCCCCGCTCCCTCGCCTCACGAGCGGCAGCCGCCCTGGCCCTGCCCTGCCGCTCCGAGGACGCCTGCCGGCGCAGTGAGTCGGCGCGCCCGGCGATGGCCCGCGCCCGCTCCTCGACCGTGCGCAGGGTGAGCCGGGCCTCCACCTCCTCGGCGCGCGCGGCGGCGAGCGACTCGGCGGCGGCGTCCCGGATCTCGGTGTCGGGCTCGTCGTCGACCGGCTCGTCCTCGGCCACCGCAAGCTGCTGTTCGGCGGCTTCCAACGCCAGCAGGGAGTCGGAGCGGCGGCCCTCCACATCGTCGCGTCGCTGGCGCAGCCGCTGGGCCTCCGCGGTGGCCGACCGCACGGCCTGCTCGTAGCGCCCCAGCTGCGCCGACGCCGCGGAGCGCCGCTGCTCGGCGGCCGCCTGCACCCGTTGCGCGGCCTCGACGTCCGCCAGCCGAGCGGCCTCCTCCGCGCGGGCGCCGTCGAGCGCGGGACGCAGCCGCACCAGCTCCTGCTCGACGGCCTCGCGCTGCTCGACGGCCTCGTTGACCGCAGCCTGCACGTCCAGCGTGCTGGTGGCTGCACCGGAGCCGCCGGAGGCGCGATGTGCGCCCAGGACATCACCGTCGACGGTGACGGCGATCAGCCCGGGGTCGGACCGGAGCACCGCCCTGGCCGCGGCCAGATCGTCGACGACGACCACGCCGGCCAGCAGGCGGTGCACCGCGCCGTGGAGCGCGCCGCCGGCGGCGACACCCTCCACGGCCCACCGCCCGACGGGCGCGGGCCCGGAGTCGGAACGGGCACTCTCCTGCCCCGCGGAGCCGACCACCAGCGCCGCCCGGCCGGCATCGCGGGCCCGGAGCAGGCGCAGCGCGTCCACCGCAGCGTCGGGTGACGCCACCGCCACCGCTTCGGCGAGCTCACCGAGCGCGGCCGCAACGGCCACGCGGGCCCATGGCTCGACGGTGAGCAGGCCGGACACCGCGCCGAGCACACCGTCGGTGCCCAGCAGAGCGCCGGAGCCGTCGCGCCTGGCCAGCCCGACCGACAGCGCGTCGACCCTGGCCCGCCAGTGCGCACGCTGCTGCTCGAGCTCGCGCTCGCGCGCCACCAGCTCGGCCACGCGCTTGCGGGCACTCTCGTGCGCGTCGACGGCCTCCGCGCAGCGCTGTTCGAG
>JAODNO010000310.1 GCA_025465235.1 Pseudonocardia sp. | reverse complement strand
CTTGCGGGTGTTCGCCGGCTACTCGGGCTGTCACGCCGTGCAGCTCGCCGGGGAGATCGATCGAGGCGACTGGATCGTGGTGCCCGCGCTGCCCGACGACGTGCTGTCCCGGCAGGACAGCGGTCTGTGGGGCCACGTGCTGCGCCGGCAGGGCATGCCGCTGTCGCTGCTGGCGACCTACCCCGCAGACGTCCGGCAGAACTGACGCGGGACCGCCGCGGCGGAACTCCTCCTGCGCCGGTGACGCCCGGCCGTCAGCCGTGGTCGGAGCCGCTCGGGACGCTCGTGGTCGAGTCGCGGCAGCCGGCCACGAGGTCGCAGCCCGCGCACGAGCCCCCGCACACGGGTGGCCCGGCGACCGGCTGCGCCACTGCCGCTGCGGCCCGGTCCCCCACCGCGCCTGCGACGCCGGCGAGCACGAGCATCCCGACGACCGTCACGGCGAGCACGAGCCAGCCGAGCGTGCCGCCGGTGCCGGCGAGCAGGACGACCCCGCCCGCGATGGCGACTGCGCCTGCCGCGCCTGCCGGCGGCGCCGCCGCCCGGTTGGCGACGGCGAACGCCGCTTCCGAGAGCAACGTCGCCGGCGTCCTGACCCCGAACCAGGCGTTGCGGCGCAGCCGCGAGCGCGCCCCGAACACGGCGATGGCGACGAGTGCGACGCCGGCCAGCACGAGCAGTGAGCCGAGGATCAGATGGAGTGGCAGCGGCACGGCGACCAGGGTAGGCGAACCCGATCGCGGGCCCACCGCCACCGGAGCTACCCTGGATAGGTGGCCCACCGACTCCTCGTCGAGGCCGCGCCGCACTAGCAGTACCGGCGCGGCCGACCCCTCATGCCCGAGCGGCAGGGGGGTCTTCTGGTTTTCGGGCCGACTAGAGACTTCCCAGGAGTGGGACATGAGCACGGACACGACCGCAGCTGTACCTCGGCGCGCCGACGGCGGTGCCGACGATGCGGCGCTGCCCTACCGGTACGGCGCGCCACTGGCGGCGGAGATCGAGCGCCGTTGGCAGGACCGGTGGGCGGCCGAGGGCACCTTCCACGCCCCCAACCCGTCGGGTCCGTGGGCCGACCCCGCCGGCATCGGCGGCGACAAGGTCTACCTGCTGGACATGTTTCCGTACCCCTCAGGATCCGGGCTGCACGTCGGCCACCCGCTGGGATTCATCGGCACGGACGTGCTGGGGCGCTACCTGCGGATGACCGGCCACACCGTGCTGCACGCAATGGGCTTCGACGCGTTCGGTCTGCCCGCAGAGCAGTACGCGGTGCAGACGGGCACGCACCCGCGCACGACCACAGAGGACAACATCCGGCGCTACAAGGCTCAGCTGCGCCAGTTGGGCCTGGGCCACGACGAGCGCCGCTCGGTGGCCACTACCGACGTCGAGTTCTACCGCTGGACGCAGTGGATCTTCCTGCAGATCTACAACAGCTGGTACGACGAGGCGCAGCAGAAGGCGCGCCCCATCGCCGAGCTGGAGGCCGAGTACGCCGCCGGCACCCGTCCCACCCCCGACGAGCGGAGCTGGGGCGAGCTGACGAGCGTCGAGCAGCGCGGGGTCGTCGACTCGCACCGGTTGGCCTACATCTCCGAGGCCCCCGTCAACTGGTGCCCCGGGCTGGGCACGGTGCTGGCCAACGAGGAGGTCACCGCCGACGGCCGCAGTGAGCGTGGCAACTTCCCCGTGTTCCGGCGCAGCCTGAAGCAGTGGATGATGCGGATCACCGCCTACGCCGACCGGCTGGTGGCCGACCTGGACCGGCTGGACTGGCCCGACTCGGTCAAGGCGATGCAGCGCAACTGGATCGGCCGCTCTGAGGGTGCGCAGGTCCGCTTTCCCGTCGCCGGCGTCGGGACGCCGATCGAGGTCTTCACCACCCGCCCCGACACGCTCTTCGGCGCCACGTACATGGTGCTGGCGCCCGAACACCCGCTGGTCGACGCGATCACCCCCGAGGCGTGGCCGTCCGACGTCGACGCGCGGTGGACAGGTGGGGCCGCCACCCCGGCCGAGGCCGTCGCCGCATACCGGGACGCAGCGGCCCGCAAGTCCGAGCTGGACCGGCAGGAGAACAGGGAGAAGACCGGTGTATTCACCGGCGCCTATGCCACCAACCCGGTCAACGGACAGCCGATCCCCGTCTTCGTCGCCGACTACGTGCTGATGGGCTACGGCACTGGCGCGATCATGGCCGTGCCTGCTCAGGACCAGCGCGACTGGGACTTCGCCACGGCGTTCGGCCTGCCGATCGTCCGCACCGTGCAGCCGAGCGAGGGGTGGGACGGCGAGGCCTACACCGGTGACGGTCCGGCGATCAACTCGGCGAACGACGAGATCAGCCTGGACGGGCTGGGCGTCGGGGAGGCCAAGCGCGCGATCACCGACTGGCTGTCCGCGCGCGGAGGCGGCGAGTCGGTCGTCCAGTACAAGCTGCGCGACTGGCTGTTCTCTCGGCAGCGGTACTGGGGCGAGCCGTTCCCGATCGTGTGGGACGCCGACGGCATGCCGGTCGCGCTGCCGGATGACCAGCTGCCCGTCGAGCTGCCGGAGATCGACGACTACTCACCCAAGACCTACGCCCCCGAGGCGGCGGACACCGAGCCGGAGCCGCCGCTGTCACGGGCGTCCGAGTGGGTGGAGGTGGACCTGGACCTGGGGGCGGGGCCACAGCACTACCGCCGGGAGACCAACACGATGCCGCAGTGGGCCGGCTCCTGTTGGTACTACCTGCGCTACCTGGACCCCGAGAACGAGGAACGCTTCGTCGATCCGGAGGTCGAGCAGTACTGGCTGGGCAAAGATCCGGCTCGTGGCCCTGCCGATCCGGGCGGCGTCGACCTGTACGTCGGCGGTGTCGAGCACGCGGTGCTGCACCTGCTGTACGCCCGCTTCTGGCACAAGGTTCTCTACGACCTGGGCCAGGTGAGCTCCGAGGAGCCGTTCCGCCGGCTGTTCAACCAGGGCTACATCCAGGCCTTCGCCTACACCGACGCCCGCGGCGCGTACGCGCCCGCCGAGGAGGTCGTCGAATCGACCGCTCCGGACGGCACGGTCGGTTTCACGTGGAACGGGCAGCCGGTCCGCCGGGAGTACGGGAAGATGGGGAAGTCGCTGCGCAACGTGGTGACGCCCGACGAGATGTGCGAGCGCTACGGCGCGGACACCTTCCGTCTGTATGAGATGTCGACCGGCCCGATGGACGTCTCCCGTCCGTGGTCCACCCGCGACGTGGTGGGCTCCCAGCGCTTCCTGCAGCGTGTGTGGCGCAACCTGGTAGATGAGCGCACGGGCGAGGCCCGCGTCACGGACGCGGAACCCGACGTCGAGACGCTGCGTGCCCTGCACCGCGCGATCGCCGGGGTGCACACCGACTTCGCGGCGCTGCACTACAACACCGCCGCGGCCAAGCTGATCGAGCTGAACAACCACCTGACCAAGACCTACGGCAGCACCGGTGTGCCGCGCAGCGTCGCCGAGCCACTGGTGCTGATGATGGCGCCGCTGACCCCGCACGTCGCCGAGGAGCTGTGGGCGCTGCTGGGCCACGAGGGCTCGCTGGCCC
Organism: Pseudonocardia sp.; assembly: GCA_025465235.1. Lineage (GTDB taxonomy): Bacteria > Actinomycetota > Actinomycetes > Mycobacteriales > Pseudonocardiaceae > Pseudonocardia. Next base: position 2,598 of record JAODNO010000310.1, on the reverse strand, counting down.
ATGGCCCGTTCCCGGTGGCCGACGAGCAGTACCTGGTGGCCGAGACGGTCGAATACCCGATCCAGGTCAACGGCAAGGTCCGCTCCCGGATCGTCGTCCCCGCCGACGCCGGCATCGCGACGGTGGAGGCAGCCGCGCTGGCCGAGGAGAAGGTCGTTGGACTGCTGGACGGCCGGGAGCCGCGCAAGGTGATCGTCGTACCCGGCCGCCTGGTCAACGTGGTGGTCTAGCTACCAGCCACCCCGCGGTGCCACGGGCAGCCGTCCTCGTCAGTGACCGGCGGGTCGCAGCACGAGCTCGGTGAGGGCTGCGTCGTCGGGCGCTGTGACGGCCAGCAGCACGGCCCCGGCCACCGACTCGGGCCGCAGGTAGGTCTCGGCGTGGTACTCGCCGCCCTCCTGCGCGACGACACCCCGCTGCATCTCGGTGTCGACGCGACCGGGGTGCACCGAGGTGACCCGTAGGCCGTTGACAGCCTCTTCGGCCCGCAGTGCGTCGGCGAACGCCTTCAGCGCGAACTTGCTCGCCGCATAGGACGCCCAGCCAGGAGGAGCGGAGAGTCCGGCTCCCGAGTTCAGCAGGACGACGCGCCCGCGGGCGGCCCGCAGCGCCGGTAGCAGCAGCCTGGTCAGCTCGGCCACGGCCACGACGTTCACCTCGAACTGGCGACGCCACGTCGAGACCGGGGTGTCGGCAACGGTGCCGAGCGCGCTCATGCCGGCCGAGTGCACGAGCACATCCAAGCGCTCGATACCGCCCACCGCCTCGGCGAGCGCCGCGGTGTCGGTCAGTTCGACGGGCCAGGGTCGCGCACCGGGAAGCTCGTCGGCGAGCGCCTCCAGTGCTGTGGTGTCGCGGCCACCGAGCAGGAGGTCGTGGCCGGGCGCGAGCGCCCTCGCCACCGCGGCACCGATACCGCGGGATGCTCCGGTGACCAGGGCGAGAGGACGTAGATCGAGCTCCGGCACGGGCGCGGACTCTACGCGGCGGGCGACGACGCCCAACCTGCTCCCATCTCCCAGCGCCACGGACGTTGCCCGGCACCGCCTCGGGAGACGCGGCGCCGGGCAAAGCGGCCCGCGATCAGATCCGGCGGGCGGAGTTGAACGGCATGTAGTTGACGTTCACGACGTTGACCGGGGTCTCGTCGTTGAGGGCGTTCACGACCTTGCCGTTGCCGATGTAGATCCCGACGTGGCTGGCGCCCGGGTAGAAGAAGACCAGGTCGCCGGGTCGGAGGTTGGCCTTCGCGACCGGCCTGCCGACCCTGGCCATCGCTTGGCTGGTGCGGGGCAGGGCGACGCCGGCGTTCTTGAACGCCCAGGTGACCAGGCCCGAGCAGTCGAAGGCGTAGGGACCGGCGGCGCCCCAGCGGTACGGGGCACCGACCTTGCTCATCGCGTGGTTGACGGCGGTCGACGCGGCCACTGCGGGGGTAGCCATGGCGACCGGGGCGACCGGCAGCGAGACGGTGGCCGGTGCACTCGCCGGGGCGGCGGGTGCGGCTGTTGCGGGAGCGGCCGCCGGGGTGGCGGGCAGAACGCTGACGAGGGCGGCAGCAGCAGCGGCGGTGGCCGTGACGGCGACACGGGTCGCCAGAGCGGGGAGGTGCTTGGGCACGGATGTCCTCGGGGTGAGCACCGCCGGACGCAGCCGCTGAAGGGGGAGCTCGCGGCATCGACGGGGAGCGAATGCGTGGCCAGCACGTTCCAGGCCGCGTCGCACCCCGCCCGTCAGACGGTGACCCTGCGCCCGCCGCTCCGGGTGAACGGCGGTGCCGGCAGGGCCGTCCGAGACGTTACGAAGGCTTTCCCGAGAATTGGCATGACGTATCTCTCAATGCGCAACCAGTTCTTTATGATCGTGATCACCTGATTTTACACCCGAGCAGAGCAGTGCCCCTTCGGCTAGACCTTCCCTTGGTATCGGCCATTGGGAATTACACCGCCGGGCACCGTGCCGCTACTAGGGCCGAATGCGTTACCGATGCACCGAAAGAGTGAAATAAGTTTCCGGAACGGAATGAAGTAGATCGCGCGAAAAGGTTGCGGCAGCGAACGAAGGGAGCGGGGCGCAGCAGCAGGCCCCGGTCGCGGCGGATGCCACGGCCGGGGCCGGTGTCTGCTCGGTCTGTGCGGTCAGCGCTCCCGCTCGCCGCGGATGAACTCCTCCACCGCCTGGCGGGCGACGTCATCGCTGTACTGCTCCGGCGGGGACTTCATGAAGTAGCTCGACGGCGACAGCAGCGGACCGCCGATACCCCGGTCCATGGCGATCTTCGCGGCCCGCACGGCGTCGATGATGATGCCGGCCGAGTTGGGTGAGTCCCAGACCTCGAGCTTGTACTCGAGGCTCAAGGGAACGTCCCCGAACGCCCGGCCTTCCAGCCGCACGTACGCCCACTTGCGGTCGTCGAGCCATGCCACGTAATCGGATGGTCCGATATGTACATTATCCCGGCCGAGATCCCGGTCGATCTGCGACGTGACGGACTGGGTCTTCGATACCTTTTTGGACTCCAGCCGCTCGAGCTCCTTCATGTTCAGGCAGTCCATGTTCCCGCGCACGTTGAGCTGCATCGTGCGGTCGAGCTGCACG
>JAODNO010000298.1 GCA_025465235.1 Pseudonocardia sp. | reverse complement strand
CCGACGACGCCATCGTGTTCGCACTGTCCAATCCGGACCCGGAGGTGCACCCCGAGATCGCGTCGAAGTACGCGGCGATCGTGGCCACCGGCCGCAGCGACTTCCCGAACCAGATCAACAACGTGCTTGCGTTCCCCGGGGTGTTCCGCGGCCTGCTGGACGCCCAGGCCCGCGACATCACCGACGCGATGCTGCTCGCCGCATCGGCCGCGATCGCCGACGTGGTGACCGAGCCGAACCCGTCGTTCATCGTGCCGAGCGTCTTCGATGCCTCGGTTGCGCCCGCGGTGGCCGAGGCGGTCCGGGCCGCCACCGCGCAACGGGACGTGGCCCCCGTCTGACGGTCGCGGCGCCGACTACATTGGTCACGTGGTTCCCGTGATCGGTGTGCTTGCCCTACAGGGCGATGTCCGCGAGCACCTGGCCGCCGTGACGGCCTGCGGCGACGTGCGTGCCGTCGCGGTGCGCCGGCCGTCCGAACTCGACGCGGTCGACGCGCTCGTGATCCCCGGCGGCGAGTCCACCACGATGAGCAGGCTCCTGCAGGTCTTCGAGCTGCTCGAACCGCTGCGCGACCGTATCGCCGCCGGGATGCCGGCCTACGGGTCGTGCGCCGGAATGATCCTGCTCGCCCGCGAGGTGCTCGACGGTCGCCCCGACCAGCAGCAGCTCGGCGGGCTCGACGTGGTGGTGCGGCGCAACGCGTTCGGTCGGCAGGTCGACTCGTTCGAGACCGACCTGCGGTTCGGCGGACTGCTGGGCGGCCCGGTGCGTGCGGTGTTCATCCGGGCGCCCTGGGTGGAGTCCGCCGGTCCCGGCGTGGAGGTGCTCGCCACCGTCCCGCGGCTGACGCTCACCGGCGCCGACGCGGGTGCCGCTGCCGGACGGCCGGTCGCGGTGCGGCAGGGATCGGTGATCGCCACCGCGTTCCACCCGGAGCTCACCGGCGACCTCCGGGTCCACGGGCTGTTCTGTGACCTGGTGAAGGAGGCCGCCCGCGCGGCCTGAGTGGCGGACGCCCCGTGCGCGGATACGCGTGCTCCGGCACTCGTATCCGCGCACGGGGCCGTCAGGCCAGTCGGTAGAATCGTCCCGATCAGGCAGAGGTCGGTGTCATCCGGTCCGCGCGGCAGGTGGCCGGAGGCGGACGTCCGGGATCCGGCAGGTTCTGCAGGAGCTGGGAAAGGACGGCGAAACTCGATGAGCGGCCACTCCAAGTGGGCGACGACCAAGCACAAGAAGGCCGTCATCGACGCCCGCCGCGGCAAGATGTTCGCCAAGCTGATCAAGAACATCGAGGTGGCCGCGCGTACGGGCGGCGGTGATCCCGACGGCAACCCGACGCTCTACGACGCCATCCAGAAGGCCAAGAAGAGTTCGGTGCCCAACGACAACATCGACCGCGCGGTCAAGCGCGGTTCGGGTGTCGACGCAGGCGGCGCCGACTACCAGACGATCACCTACGAGGGCTACGGCCCCAACGGGGTCGCAGTGCTCATCGAGTGCCTCACCGACAACCGCAACCGCGCCGCCACCGAGGTCCGCACGGCCATGACCCGCAACGGCGGTGCCATGGCTGACCCCGGCTCGGTGGCCTACCTCTTCACGCGGAAGGGCGTGGTGATCGTCCCGAAGTCCGGCGACCTCATGGAGGACGACGTGCTGCTCGCTGTGCTCGACGCCGGTGCCGAGGAGGTCAACGACCTCGGCGAGAGCTTCGAGGTCGTCTCGGAGGCCACCGACCTCATCCCGGTGCGCACGGCGCTGCAGGATGCGGGCATCGAGTACGACTCGGCCGACCCCACCTTCCTGCCGTCCATGTCGGTGCCGCTCGACGCCGAGGCAGCCAAGAAGGTCTTCCGGCTGATCGACGCTCTCGAGGACAGCGACGAGGTGCAGAACGTCTACGCCAACTTCGACGTGTCCGACGAGGTGCTCGAAGAGGTCAACGCGTAGGAGTTGGCGTACGCCAGCGTAGAAGTTCGATGCACCCCGGCCCCGCGTGACCACGCTGCCCCTGGCGTGACGTGACGTGACGTGATCGGCGGACGCCCCACCCTCCAAGATTTTTCGGGCACTATGGATGTTGGTGTCCATACCGGGCGCGCTCTCGGGGTGTAGATCACCCGAGGGACACGGTCGTGGTGGGCGCCGGCGCGTCCGGGGTGCAGGAACAGGGGATATGAACCTTCGAATTTTCGGGTGGTCCTACGCTGTGACGGTGCTCGCGCTCGTCGCGGCCTTTCTGTACGGGGGCGTCAAGGGTCTCATCCTGTGCACGATCCTGGCCATTCTGGAGATCTCGCTGTCATTCGACAACGCGGTCGTCAACGCCACCGTGCTGGAGCGGATGGACGCCTTCTGGCAACGCATCTTCCTGACCGTCGGCATCGTGATCGCGGTGTTCGGGATGCGGGTGCTGTTCCCGCTCCTCATCGTCGGGATCACCGCGGACCTCAATCCGATCCAAGCGCTCACCCTTGCACTGGAACAGCGTCCTGCCAGCGACCCCACGTCGTACGCCCACCTGCTGGACGAGGCCTATCCGCAGATCGCCTCGTTCGGCGGCATGTTCCTGTTCATGCTTTTTCTCGACTGGACGTTCGAGAACCGCGACATCAAGTGGCTCACGTGGCTGGAGCGCCCGCTCGCCAGGATCGGCCAGCTCAACCGGCTCTCGATCGTCCTCGCGGTGATCGTGCTCGTCCTGCTCGCCAGCACCCTCGCCGCGGGCCCGGCCGCCGTGCTCATCGCCGGCTCCCTGGGGCTGATCACCTACCTGCTGGTGAACGGCTTGGGCGACTTCTTCGACCAGGCCGGACGCGCGCAGCTGGAGGATCTCGGGCAGGGTGACGCACGCTCGAGCCGGAACGGTGGCCCGTCCCAGCTCGCGAAGGCCACTGGTCGGGCCGCGTTCTTCCTGTTCCTCTACCTGGAGATGCTCGACGCCGCGTTCTCCTTCGACGGGGTGATCGGCGCGTTCGCCATCACCACCGACCCGATCCTGATCGCGCTCGGGCTCGGCCTCATCGGCGCAATGTTCGTCCGGTCGCTGACGGTCTTCCTGGTGCGCAAGGGGACCCTGCAGGACTACGTCTACCTGGAGCACGGCGCCCACTGGGCGATCGGCGCGCTGTCGGTGATCCTGCTCGTCGGTATCGGCTACCACGTCAACGAGGTCGTCACCGGCCTGATCGGCGTCGCGTTCATCGGCGCGGCGTTCCTGTCCAGCGTCCAGCGCAACCGGCGTCTCGCGGCCGAGGGGGTCGACACCCACAAGACCGCCGACGACGCCGCGGAGAAGGCCGCACACCAGCATGCCGGCATATAGCCCATATCACATCCCCATCCACCGCTGAATGGAGTACGTGTGACCGTCAACATGACCAAGGGCCAGAAGGTGTCGCTCGCCAAGCGCGACGGCGGCAGTCTCAGCATGGTTCGTATGGGGCTGGGCTGGGACGCCGTGAAGAAGCGCGGACTGTTCGGCTCGAAGTCGCAGTCGATCGACCTGGATGCGTCGGCGTTGGTGTTCGACGCAGGCGGCAACCTCGTCGACGCGGTCTGGTTCCGGCAGCTGCGCAGCCAGGACGGCTCGGTCCAGCACACGGGCGACAACCTCACCGGCGCGGGGGAGGGCGACGACGAGGCCATCGTCGTTGACCTCACGCGGCTCTCGCCCGCGGTCACCCAGATCGTCTTCGTGGTCAACTCGTTCACCGGCCAGGACTTCTCGCAGATCGAGAACGCCTTCTGCCGGCTGGTCGACGAGACCACGGACGAGGAGCTGGCCCGCTACGACCTGACCGG
>JAODNO010000291.1 GCA_025465235.1 Pseudonocardia sp. | reverse complement strand
TGGCCCTGTCCCTGGACTCGGACGAGCGCAACGCGATCGGAATGCAGCACAGCCTGGTGATCCACGGCACCGCGACCGTCACCGAGGGCGGCGCACCCGAGCTGTTGCAACGGCTCGTGAAGATCTACGCCGGGCCGGACGCCGAGTTCCCGCTGCCGTCCGACCCACCGCCCGGTTACGTCGTGCGCATCACTGTCGATCGAGTGGGCGGCGTCGGTCCCTGGACGGAGCACTGAGCCGACAGCCGGGGCCGTGCTCTCAGCTCGAGGTGACGGTGGGGGCACCGAGCTGGCCGCGACGGGCGATGCCGACCGGCACGCCGCCGATCGCCCAGTCCTCCGGGTGCACCGAGATGATCCGGCCGTGCACCAGCCGCCGGTCGACGCCGAGCACGTCGACGATGATGTCCGTGAAGGCACCGAGCAACCGGCGCCGCTCCAGCGGCCGGCCCTCGAGCACCATCGCCGTGAAGTACGGGGCAGACCGTGCCGACGCCGACACGCCCGCCGTGGCCCAGAGCTCAGGCCGGTGCAAGGTCACGTACGCCCGTACCCGGTCCAGGGGCGACTCCAGCACCTCGGCGTAGCGGGCGCTCATCGCCGAGAGCAGCTCGGCGTGCTGGGCGGGGGTATGCATCCCCTCGACGAGATGGACTTCGAGGATCGGCATGGCGCATACCGTAGGCAGCCCAGCAGCACCCGACAAGATCGGCCTCCGCCGTAGGTCAGGCCGGCACGTGGTCGATCACGGTGAGCCGGCTGCGCTCCCACTCCAGGAACCGGTCGGTCTCGACGAGCACGGCGCCACCGAGCCACAGGGCGACGATGACGTCGTCACCGATGCCGAGCAACGCCAGGAACGCCTCCGGGAGGAGGTCGACCGGCGAGACGAGGTAGGCCAGCGCCACCACCAGGAGCCCGAGCCGGCCCCGGCTCAGCTGCGGGTAGCGCCCCGACAGGGCGGAAATGATCATCCGGGGCAGCGAGCGCAGCCGCTCGCCGATGCCCGGGACTCCCGGCCTGCGGCGCTGCGACATGACGCGCCACAGTGCGTGGAACGCGGCGATCCGGCGGGGTGAGATCGTGGCCACGACCGGTTCAACGATGCCGACATCAGGAACGTTCCGGCCGATGGCACCCGATCGGTGCACCAGCGCCTCACAGGGCCCAATCCACCCGAGGTCTATCGTCGACACCTCCACTGATCGCTTTCGGGGGAAGTGTCGATGGGTCTCGTCTCGCGTGGCACGACGCTGACCGCCGCGCTCCTCGCCTGCGCCATCACGGCCGGATGCGGCGGCTCGGTCGCGGACGCCGACGCCCGTGGGTCGACCCGCTCGGCGGCCCCCGTCAGGAGCCCGTTCTGCCTCGCCGCCCAGACGAACGTCGCTGCGATCCGACCATTGTCCGCGCTGGTCACCCGCGGTGGCGCGACACCGGAGGAACTGTCCAACACCGTCGACGCCGTGCGGAGCGCAGGCTCCGCGATGCTCGACGCGGCACCCGACGAGATCCGCCCGGACGTGGAGCGCACGGTGCAGGCCACGGACCTCCAGCTGGACGCACTGCTGGCGACCGGCGGCGACGGCGCCGCCGTGGCCAGGGACGCGCAGCTCAACGCCCGACTGGGCTCGGCGGAGTTCACGGGCGCCCGCGAGCGCGTGCAGGCCTACGTGGACACCAACTGCGGCTCGGCCCGCCCCACCGGGCGCTGACACCGCAAGGGGTCAGCGGCCGATCGAGCGGCGGGAGCGTCCACCCTTCACCGCGGAGTACGCGGCTGCGCCGACGACCAGCACGGCGCCGACGACCAGCGCCAGGGTCAGGAACTTGAACACCGCCCCCAGCACCGTCAGCGCGAGCCAGATGACCAGCGCGATCCCCAGAATCCGCAGCACCACCATGTGACCTCCTCGGGTCCCCACAGCTGGGACGAGCAGGAACCCGAAGAAGTTCCCTGCCACTCCGTGGGTCGCTGTGTGACTGACATCACTTCTTATCTAGACTATCACGATATATCGTGATGGCACACGAGCTACTCGATGCTATCGGAGCAGGAGGCTCGCAACGTCTGAGGAGACACCGATGAACGCCATGAATCCCGCATGGAACCTGCAGTGGCCCGGCCTGGGTGGCATGGGCCTGCAGGGCACGCCCTTCCGGCGCAGGCACGGGCACCAGCCCCGCCGGCCCCTCCCGCCCTTCGGGGCGATGGCCGCGGCGATGGACCAGCCCCTACCCCCGCCGCCGCCCTTCGACGGCGCCGACGATGACGCGCACCACGGTCGACCGGGCCGCCGCGGCCGGCGCGGCGGTCCCCCGTTCCGTCCAGGCTTCGGTCCGGGCATGCCGCGCGGCGGCTTCCCCGGTCACCGGGGCAGGCGCGGTCGGCGGAGCGCACGCGGTGACATCCGCACCGCCGTGCTGGCCCTGGTCGCGGAGCAGCCACGACACGGCTACGAGATCATCCAGGAGATCGCCGAGCGATCCGGCGGAGCGTGGCGGCCGAGCCCGGGCTCCGTCTACCCCACACTGTCCCAGCTGGAGGACGAGGGCCTGGTCCGCCTCGAGCAGGCCGACGGTCGCCGGGTCGTCCACCTCACCGAGGAGGGCACCCGGTACGTCGAGGAGCACCGCGAGGAGCTGGACGCCGTCTGGGCGTCGGTCGGCCGCGAGGCCGACGACGGTGCCGGTGAGCTGTGGGAGCAGCTGGGCCAGCTGCACGCGGCGGCCCAGCAGGTGATGGCCGCCGGCAGCCCGGAGCAGATCGCCGCCGCCACCACGGCACTGACCGAAGCCCGCAAGACGATCTATCGACTGCTCGCCGAATAGCGCAGGCGGCCGATACGCCCGCCCGCCCGGTCCTCGCAGATCCCCTGGGGTCCCCTGGGCTCCGTGAGGACCGTGGCGGCGACTGCTGACTCCCTGGAGTCAGCAAGTCGCGCAGGTCCGGACTCTGGTTCAGGGACCTGGCCGCGCGGGCTGATGAACACTTTCGT
>JAODNO010000221.1 GCA_025465235.1 Pseudonocardia sp. | reverse complement strand
ACACCGGCACGGGCAACTCGCTCAACGTGCGCAACCCCCACACCCTGCAGTTGATCATGGACTCGCTGCGGTACTGGGTCACCGAGATGCACGTCGACGGGTTCCGCTTCGACCTCGCGTCCACCCTCGCCCGCGAGTTCTACGACGTCGACCGGCTGTCGGTGTTCTTCGACCTCGTCCAGCAGGACCCGGTGATCAGTCAGGTCAAGCTCATCGCCGAGCCGTGGGACGTCGGGCCCGGCGGCTACCAGGTGGGCAACTTCCCGCCGTTGTGGACGGAGTGGAACGGCAAGTACCGCGACACCGTCCGCGACTTCTGGCGGGGCGAGCCGGGCACACTCGGCGAGTTCGCCTCCCGGCTCACCGGCAGCTCCGACCTCTATCAGGAGGACGGCCGACGACCGTTCGCTTCGATCAACTTCGTCACCGCGCACGACGGGTTCACACTGGCCGACCTGGTGTCCTACAACCAGAAGCACAACGAGGCCAACCTCGAGGGCGGCAACGACGGCGAGAGCCACAACCGATCGTGGAACTGCGGGGTGGAGGGCCCCACCGACGACGCCGCGGTACTCGACCTGCGCGCCCGCCAGCAGCGCAACTTCCTCACCACCCTGATGCTCAGCCAGGGCGTCCCGATGCTGCTGCACGGCGACGAGCTCGGCAGCACCCAGGGCGGCAACAACAACGTCTACTGCCAGGACGGCCCGATCTCCTGGGTCGACTGGTCGCTGGCCGGCAAGAACGCGAGCATGGTCGGGTTCACCGCCGGGGTCGTCGCGCTGCGCAACGCGCACCCGGTGTTCCGGCGGCGACGCTTCTTCGCGGGGAGGCCGATCCGGCCGCGCCGCCGCGGTGCCGACCCGTTGCCCGACATCGCCTGGTTCCAGCCCTCCGGCGAGGAGATGAGCGAGCAGGACTGGGACTCGGGTTTCGGCAAGTGCGTCACGGCGTTCCTCAACGGCGACGGCATCACCGAGGTCGACACGCGCGGGGAGCGGGTCACCGACGACTCGTTCCTGCTGTGTCTCAACGCTCACCACGAGGACATCGAGGTCACCCTCCCCGGCCCCGAGTACGGCACCCTCTGGGCGATCGTCGTCGACACCGCGGCAGGCGAGGTGATCACGCTCTCGACCGCTCCCGGGGTGGTGGCGGCCGATCCGCCCACCGTGCGGGGCGGTGCGGTGCACACCGTCCCGGCGCGGTCGGTGCTGGTCCTGCAGCGCATCGAGAACGCCGGCGCATGACGGGCTCGGCTCCGCACAGGCCGTCCGTGCCCTCGGCGACGTACCGCCTGCAGTTCTCCACGGACACCACGTTCGCTGACGCCGTCCAGCTGCTGCCCTACCTCGACGCGCTCGGGGTGGGTGCGCTGTACGCGTCGCCGCTGCTCGAGTCCGGGGCGGGCTCCAACCACGGCTACGACGTGGTCGATCCCACCCGCGTCTCGGCGGAGCGGGGCGGCGAGGAGGGGCGCCGCGCGCTCATGACGGCGGTCCGGGAGCGCGGCCTGCAGCTCGTCCTGGACATCGTGCCGAACCACGTCGGCGTCGAGGTGGCGAAGGCCAACCCGTGGTGGTGGGACGTGCTCGCGCGCGGCCGCTCGTCGCAGTACGCGTCGTACTTCGACATCGACTGGGAGGCCGGCCCGGTGCTCCTGCCCATCCTCGACGCCGACGAGGAGAGGGCCCTCAAGGAGCTGGCGCTCTCTGACGACCGGTCGGAGCTGCGCTACTACGAGCACGCGTTTCCGGTTGCGCCCGGCACCGCTGACGCCGGTTCGGCGCAGGAGGTCCACGAGCGCCAGCACTACCGGCTCGTGTCCTGGAAACGGGGCGCGGCCGAGCTGACCTACCGCCGGTTCTTCGACGTGTCCACCCTGGCCGCGGTGCGCGTCGAGATCCCGGAGGTGTTCGAGGTCACCCATCGCGAGGTGCTGCGCTGGGTCGACGCCGGCGAGGTCGACGGCATCCGGGTCGACCACCCCGACGGCCTGTCCGATCCCGGCGGCTACGCGCGGCGGCTACGCGCGGCGATCGGTCCCGACCGTTGGCTGCTGGTGGAGAAGATCCTCGGTGTCGGCGAGGAGCTGCCCGCATCGTGGCCGGTCAACGGCACCTCCGGGTACGAGGCGCTGCGCGAGATCCAGGGCGTCTTCGTCGATTCGGGCGGCGGCGGGCTGCTCACCCAGTTCACGGCCGAGCACGTCGGCCGCAAGGAGTCGCTGCACGCGGCGGAGCACGCGGCCCGCCGCGAGGTGGCCGACACCATCCTCGCTGCCGAGGTGCGCCGGATCGCCGCGCTGGTGCCGGTGCCCGAGGCGGCGCCGTCCACGGACGAGGAGCCCGGCGAGGCGGCCGACCGCGTGCGTGCGGCCGTCGCCGAACTGCTGTGCGGATTTCCGGTCTACCGGAGCTACCTGCCCGAGGGCCGCTCGGCGCTCGAGACCGCGGTGTCGGTCGCCCGCACCCATCGGCCCGACCTCGCCGACGTCCTGGGGACCATCCGCGGCGCGATGCTGGCCGAGCCGCAGGGCGTCCTCGCCACCCGCGTGCAGCAGACGTCGGGCATGGTGATGGCCAAGGGCGTCGAGGACACCACGTTCTACCGCTGGAACCGCTTCGTCGCGCTCAACGAGGTGGGCGGCGACCCGTCCCACTTCGGCGTCTCCCCCACCGAGTTCCACCGCGCCATGGCTGCCCGAGAGGCCTCCTGGCCGGCCACGATGACCACCCTGTCCACGCACGACACCAAGCGCTCCGAGGACGTCCGCGCCCGGCTCGCCGTGATCGCCGAGATCCCCGGCGAGTGGATCGAGCGGATGCGGCGCTGGGCCGCCGCGCACCCGCTCCCCGACCGGTCGCTGGAGCTCCTCGCCTGGCAGAACCTCGTGGGTGCGTGGCCGATCTCCGCCGAGCGGTTCGCCGGCTACCTGGGCAAGGCGTCCAAGGAGGCCAAGCTGGTCACCAGCCACGTCGAGCCCGTGGCCGAGGTGGACGAGGCGATCGCCGCCTGGCCGGAGCAGGTGCTGGCAGACTCGGAGCTGGTGGCCGAGATCGAGCAGTTCGTCGCGCGGATCTCCGCGCCCGGCTGGTCCAACTCGCTGGGGCAGAAACTGCTGCAGATCGCCGGACCCGGCGTGCCGGACGTCTACCAGGGCACGGAGCTGTTCGAGTACTCCCTCGTCGACCCGGACAACCGGCGCCCGGTCGACTGGGCGCAGCGCCAGCAGCTGCTCGCCCGCCTGGACGAGGGCTGGCTCCCGGACGTCGATGGACCGGGAGCGGCGAAACTGCTGGTCACGGCCAGTGCGCTGCGGCTGCGTCGCTACCGGCCCGAGGTGTTCACCGGCTACCGGCCGATGCACGCAGAGGGTCCAGCCGCCGACCACGCCATCGCGTTCGCCCGCTCGGCCTCGCTGGTCGCGGTGGCCACGCGGCTTCCGGTGGGTCTGGCAGCGCGCGGCGGCTGGGAGGACACAGTGCTTCCACTGCCGGAAGGTGCCACCGACTGGTACGACGTGATCACCGGCGCCGCCGTCGACGGCTCCGCGCCGTCGCTGGCCCGGGTGCTGGAGCGCTACCCGGTGGCGCTGCTGGTGCGGCCGGCGTGACCGAGTTCGCCGTGTGGGCGCCGCAGCACGATCAGGTTCGGGTGCTCGTCGACGGCACGACGCATCCCATGTCCGCCGACGGCGGGGGCTGGTGGCGCGCGACCGTCGAGGATGCCGGCCCCGGTACCGCCTACGCCTTCCTCCTCGACGACGACGAGACCCCGCTGCCCGACCCGCGGTCGCGCTGGCAACCCACCGGGGTGCACGGCGCATCCCGGGTGTACGACGACGCGGACTTCTTCTGGACCGACCGCTCCTGGACCGGCCGGCAGCTGCCCGGCAGCGTGCTCTACGAGCTGCACATCGGCACGTTCACGCCCGACGGCACGTTCGACTCCGCCGTGGAGCGGCTCGACCACCTCGTGGCGCTGGGCGTCGACATGGTCGAGGTGTTGCCGATCAATGCCGTCGACGGGCCCCGGAACTGGGGCTACGACGGGGTGGGCTGGTATGCGGTCACCGAGAACTACGGGGGCCCCGACGCGTTCAAGCGGTTCGTCGACGCCTGCCATGCCCGTGGGCTGGGCGTCGTGCTCGACGTGGTCTACAACCATCTCGGCCCGTCGGGGGCCTACCTGGACCGGTTCGGCCCGTACTTCGCCGGCAGCAACATCTGGGGCCCCTCGGTGAACCTCGACGGTGCGTACTCGGAGCCCGTGCGCCGCTACGTCATCGAGAACGCCCTGATGTGGCTGCGCGACTTCCATGTCGACGGGCTCCGCCTCGACGCCGTGCACGCCTTGCACGACTCGCGTGCCGTCCACGTGCTCGAGCAGCTCGCCGTCGAGGTCGAGGCGCTCTCGACACACGTGGGGCGGCCACTGTCGCTCATCGCCGAGTCGGACCTCAACGACCCGCGGCTGATCACCGCACGCGAGGCGGGCGGCTATGGCCTGCACGCCCAGTGGGCCGACGACATCCACCACACCCTGCACGCCGTGCTCACGGGCGAGGCACAGGGCTACTACGCGGACTTCGCAATAGCCGGTCTCACGGGGCTGGCGCACGTGTTCACCAGGGCATTCCTCCACGAGGGCACGTGGTCGAGCTTCCGGCAGCGCAACCACGGCGCAGCCGTCGACACCCGCCGCATCCCCGCCCACCGCTTCGTGGCCTACCTGCAGAACCACGACCAGGTCGGCAACCGCGCCACGGGCGACCGGCTCGCCGAGACGCTCTCCCCCGGCCTGCTCGCCTGCGGCGCCGCACTGGTGTTCGGCTCACCGTTCACGCCCATGCTGTTCATGGGCGAGGAGTGGGGGGCGAGAACGCCGTGGCAGTTCTTCTCCTACTTCCCGGACCCGGCCCTGCAGGACGCGGTACGAGACGGCCGTACCGCTGAGTTCGCCGAGCACGGGTGGGGCGACGCCGAGGTGCCCGACCCCAACGCGGAGGCCACGTTCGTCGACTCGAAGCTGGACTGGGACGAGGCGGCGGACGAGCCGCACGCCACCCTGCTGCGGGTCCACCGCGAGCTCATCGCACTACGGAAGGCATGGCCGGAACTGTCCGACCCGTGGCTGGACGAGGTCGAGGTGGAGATCGACGAGAATGCCCGCACCGTGATACTGCACCGCGGCCGGCTCCGGGTGGCGTGCAACCTCGGCGGCGAGGCGGTCACGATCGCGCTCGGCACCCCGATCGGCCGGATCCTGCTGGCGTCGGAGCCCGTGGAGGGTGCCGCCGATGCGCTCAGCCTGCCACCGGAGTCGTTCGCGATCGTGCAGCTGAGCTGACTCCGACCGTCAGTCGCGGCCGGCCCCCGCGCCCTCCGGAACACCTACCGGGCGGGCCAGCGCGCCGTCCAGCAGCGCCGTAGCGGCCAGGTGGGCCTGCTGCGCCGCTCGCGGCTCGGGGATCACCGCACACGCGGTCATGGCCCCCTCGGCCACGAGCAGCAGTTGCGCGGCCACGCCGGCCGGGTCGGCCGTCGGGAGGCCTCGCGCGAGGTCGACGAGGTAATCCCGGAACGACTCCTTGTGCCGGCGCACGACGGCGATGACCAGCGGCGCGCTGCCGCCCAGCTCGCCGAAGGCGTTGATGAACGCGCAGCCCCGGAAGCCCGGCTCGGCGAACCAGAGGCCCAGCCAGTCGAAGACGGCGAGCAGTCGATCCCGCGCGCTCCCGCCGTTGGCCGCGACGTGGTCGGCGAGCCGCCCTCGCCAGCGCTCGTCGCGCGCGTCCAGGTACGCCGCTACCAGATGTTCCTTCGACGGGAAGAGCTGGTAGAGCATCTTGAGCGAGACGCCTGCCTCGGCTCGGACCTCGTCCATGCCGACAGCGTGGATCCCGCGCGCGTAGTACAGCTTCTCCGCCGCCGCGAGCAGCCGTTCCGCCGCCTCACTGCGATTCACACCACTCCTCCACCCTGCCGAGAACGAACGTTCTCTACACTATCGCACACTGGAGAACGCACGTTCTCTGCTGAGGCCCCTGCGAGGAGAACCGTTCCATGGCCGGTCGCCCACCCTTCCCCCCGTTCGACGCCCTCACCGCTGCGCGCAAGGTCCAGGCCGCGGAGGACGCCTGGAACACCTGCGATCCCGAGCGGGTCTCACTGGCCTACACGGAGGACTCGGTGTGGCGTAACCGCGACCGGCACGTGGAGGGCCGGGCCGACATCGTCGCGTTCCTGACCGAGAAGTGGCAGCGCGAGCTCGACTACGCGCTACGCAAGGAGCTCTGGGCGTTCGAGGACAACCGGATCGGCGTCCGGTTCCAGTACGAGTGCCACAACGCGTCCGGCCAGTGGTTCCGCAGCTATGGCAACGAGCTGTGGGAGTTCTCCGAGGACGGGCTGATGCGCCGCCGGGAGGCCAGCATCAACGACCGTCCGATCTCCGAGTCGGAGCGGCGCATCTTCGGCCCGCGCCCCACGGAGGAGTACGGAGTGCCGTTCCCGCTGTGGTGAGCGCCGTCAAGGCCGCCCACCCACCGGCAGATCGGGATCAGAGCAGGCCGAGGTTCTTCACGGCGTCGCGCTCCTCGACCAGCTCGGCCACCGAGGCGTCGATCCTCTCGCGCGAGAAGTCGTTGATCTCCAGGCCCTGGACGATCTCCCACTTCCCGTTCCTCGCCGTGACGGGGAACGAGGAGATGATGCCCTCGGCCACGCCGTAGGAGCCGTCCGACGGGACGGCCGCGGAGGTCCAGTCCCCCTCCGGGGTGCCGTTGACCCAGTCGAAGACGTGGTCGATCGCCGCGTTGGCCGCCGACGCCGCCGACGAGGCGCCGCGCGCCTCGATGATCGCCGCGCCGCGCTTGGCGACCGTCGGGATGAAGTCGTCGCGCAGCCAGGCGTCGTCCACCTGCTCGGCGGCGATCTTGCCCCCGACCTCGGCGTGGTAGAGGTCCGGGTACTGGGTGGCCGAGTGGTTGCCCCAGATCGTCAGCTTCGTGATCTCGGTGACCGGCACCGACAGCTTCTTGCCGAGCTGGGCGACCGCGCGGTTGTGGTCGAGCCGGGTCATCGCGGTGAAGCGCTCGGCCGGCACGTCCGGCGCGGCGGCCTGGGCGATCAGGGCGTTGGTGTTGGCCGGGTTGCCGACCACGAGCACGCGGATGTCGTCGGCGGCGCCGGCGTTGATGGCCCGGCCCTGCGGCGCGAAGATCCCGCCGTTTGCCTCCAGGAGGTCACCGCGCTCCATGCCCTTGGTACGCGGGCGGGCGCCGACCAACAGCGCGACGTTCGCGCCGTCGAACGCCGTGGTGGCGTCGTCGGTGATGTCGATGCCGGCGAGCAGCGGGAACGCGCAGTCGTCGAGCTCCATCGCGGTGCCCTCCGCGGCCTTCACCGCCTGCGGGATCTCCAACAGGCGCAGGCGGACCGGAGTGTCCGGCCCGAGCAGCTGCCCGGAGGCGATCCGGAAGAGCAGCGCGTAGCCGATCTGGCCGGCGGCTCCGGTGACGGTGACGGTGACGGGGGACGAGGTCGACGCAGACACGCACGGGAGGCTAGCCCTCCGACGACGCCCACGCCGCGACGGGGAGCACGTTGCGGGGCCGGAGTGGGCAGCGGCACAGCGGCCTCGCGTGGAGGAAACCTGTGGACCCGCCCATCGACCGGTGAACCTATGGGTGATCTGTCCGTCTTACCCTGATCCGCATGACGGCAGCCGCGCTTCCGCCCATCGATCCGGGTGCCACCCCGACGACCGCGCGAGCCCCCGCCCCCGACCTGGCCCGCGGCGGCATGCTGCTGCTCATCGCACTCGCCAACGTCGGTCGACATGCCGACTCCGGCGGTCACAAAGCTGGTCCGGCGGCGCGGGGCCTGGATGATCGTCATCGGTTTCGCGCACGGGGTGTTGCTGTGGGCGGGCGACATCGTCGGCGCCTACGGGCTGCTGGCGGTGCTCATGGCCGGGCTGCTGGTGCGCGCCACCGACCGCGCGCTGCTCGCCACCGCCGGCATCGGCGTGCTGGTGATCACGCTCCTACGCCGCCTCCGGGCTGACGCTACCGGGTGACCCGCAGTCGTTCATGCCGTCGATGACCATCGAGGATCCCGCCGCCGCACTGCTGGCGCGGGCCGGCGAGTGGGTCGGTCTCGGCTTCCTGGCCCAGCCTCTCGGGGTGTTCGGCACGGCCCCTCTCGGGGCGTGGGCCGCGCGGCGGCGGCTACTGGACGAGCCGGAGCGGCACCGGTCGCTACTGGTGCGCACGGCCGTGGCCGGGATCGCGGCAGCGGTGCTGCTCGGGCTGCCCTTGGCACTGCTGGCGGCGCAGCTGTGGACGTCGCCACCGCTCGTGGCGGTGCTGCTCGCAGGCT
The DNA here is from genome assembly GCA_025465235.1 of Pseudonocardia sp. Classification (GTDB taxonomy): domain Bacteria; phylum Actinomycetota; class Actinomycetes; order Mycobacteriales; family Pseudonocardiaceae; genus Pseudonocardia. The sequence goes on along the minus strand of JAODNO010000221.1, from coordinate 8,281 downwards.
CGCTGCACGCCCTGGGCGGGTACGCGGGCGGCATCGGGTACGCGGCGGCGTTCGGCCTCCTCGCGACCCGCCCCCCGGCGCGGCGGTCCCGGGCCGGTCACCCACGCTCTACAGGCGTGCGGAGGGCGGTCGTTGTCCTGCTACCTGGCTCAGTCGCTGGCGTTCGCGGCTCTGCTCCCGGCGTCGACGCTCGGGCTCGGGCAGGACGCGCAGCTGTGGCAGACCGTGCTGGTCGGAGTGGGCACGTGGCTGGTGATCCTGCTGATCGCCGCAGCCTCGGGCCGGGCAGGTTACCGCGGCCCGGCGGAGATCCTGCTGCGGAGACTGACCTACGGCCCACGCCGCACCCCCCAGCCCGCCTGAGCAGGCACACCCGGCGTGCGGAACGGGCCACGCGTGGGCGGACCGCGCGCTACCGTCTCTCCGGTGAGCCGCGCTCAGCCGCCGTCCGATCCGCCCGGTCCCGAGAGGCCCGGGTCCGAGCGTCCTCCATCGTGGATGGGCGCACCCGGCTACTCGCCCTATCACGACGACCTGCCTGCGCACGCCCCGATGCCGGGCGCTCCGCCCTACCCCCCGGCCGAGGAGCACCCGCCGCCCCCTATCGGGCGACCGGCGGCACGTACCCGGTTCGGCATGACCCTCGCAGCGGCGGCGTTGTGGGCGACGGTCAACCTGGTGTTGGTGCTCGTCGTCACCGGAGCGCCCCCCTCGACCACGGACGTTGCCCGGTTCCTCGGCGCCCTGCTCGTCCCCACCCTGCTCGCCGCGCTTGCGGTGTGGTTGATCGCCCGCCGGCGGGCGTGGCCCTTCTGGCTGCTGGTGCTGGCCGCCGCACCCTTCTTCTGGGCGCTGCGGGCGGTGGCCGCGCAGGCCGGCGGTTGACGTCGTTCAGGCCCGGTAGGCCACCAGCCCACCGCGGAGCAGGTCGAAGGCGTGGTCGGTCTCGGCCAGCGCCTCCGGCGCCCGGTCGTCCGCGCTCGCACCACCGGCGATGTGTGCCTGGTTGGCCTGGCCCAGCGCGCGCTGCACGGCCAGGATCTGCCCCGCGGCCAGGCGGGCAGTGACGTCCGCGAACCGGTCGTCGGCCGGCGTCGCCTCCCGCAGGGCGGCCGCGAGGGCGTCCTCGCCGCTGGACACGTAGCGGAGCACCCCGGACCGCAGCGCGGACGTGTCGGTGACGAGCCGGTAGAACGCGACGACGCGCGGGTCGTCGCACAGGCCGGTGACCGGATCCCGGCGTGCGAGGGCATCCCGCAAGTGCCGGTGCAGGGCGTCGAGGGGCGCCTCGGCCCGGCCCCTCCCGCGGACGATCCGGGCGGCCTCGTCCTCGTGGTCCGCGATGCGGTGCAGCACGAGGTCGTCCTTGGTGGGGAAGTAGGCGAACAGCGTGCGCTTGGACACCTCGGCGGCAGCGGCGACGTCGGCGACCGACACGCGGTCGTAGCCGTGCTCGAGGAACAGGGCGATCGCGGCCTCCGAGATGGCCTGCCGCGTGCGGAGCTTCTTCCGCTCGCGCAGCCCGCTCGTCCGGTCCACACCGCGGACGATACACCCGGTTGATTCTTGCACTCGGTCTACTTATGCTCCCGGTGTGAAAATTCAGGAAAGGCAGGAGACGGACGTCCTGGTGGTCGGAGCGGGTCCTACCGGCCTGATGCTCGCCGGTGAGCTCGCACTGGCCGGGGTCACCGTCACTGTCGCCGAGCGGCAGCAGGTGCCGAGCGGACAGTCCCGGGGTGGCGGGATCACCGCTCGGACGTGCGAGATCCTGGCCATGCGCGGGCTCCTCGACGCCACCTCGGAACGAGCCGTGGCGCGGGAGGCCGTGGGCGGACACTTCGCTGGCCTACCGGTGCCGCTCGACACCCGGCCGTGGCGCACCCGTCACCCTGACGGGCTCCTCATCCCGCAGGACCGCCTCGAGCAGGTCCTCGAGACCCACGCGCTCGAGCAGGGGGCCATCGTCCGGCGCGGCACCGAGCTCACCGGCCTGGCGGCGGGCGACAGCGGCGTCGACGCAGCCCTCACCGGCCCGGACGGCCCCGTCGTGCTCCACAGCCGCTACTTGGTCGCCTGCGACGGCGGGCACAGCACCGTACGGAAGCTGACGGGCATCGCGTTCCCGGACGGGCGGGGTCAATGACCGCGGTGAGTGCCGACGTCGAGCTGGCCGGGGCGTCCGCCACGGTCCCGCGGGCGGCGGCGCACATCAGCACGTTGACCCGTCGCGGCGGCGGCTACTGGATGTTGATGCACCCCCTCGGCGATCCGGACGACCTCGACGCGCTGTACCGCGTGGTTTTCGGCGGCCCCGAGCAGGCCACGCTGCCACGGGACGCACCGGTCACCCCCGCAGAGGTGGCCAGGGCCCTGGTGGCGGTGCACGGAGCCGAGACGGAGCTGGGGCGACTGCACTGGGGCACTCGGTTCAGCGACGCCACCCGGCAGGTGACCGACTACCGGCACGGCCGCATCCTGGTCGCCGGCGACGCCGCCCACATCCACCTACCCGTCGGCGGCCAGGGGCTCAACCTCGGTGTGCAGGACGCGATGAACCTCGGCTGGAAGCTCGCCGCGCAGGTTCGGGGCGACGCCCCTTCCGACCTCCTCGACGGCTACCACGCCGAACGCCATCCGGTCGCCGCCCGCGTGCTCGCGCTCACGCGGGCCCAGAGCGTGCTGATGAGCCCGCCTCCGGGCGCCGACGATGTGCGGGCGCTGCGCGACATCATCGTCGACCTGGCCCGGCTGCCCGATGCCAACCGCTACCTGGCCGGAATGATGTCCGGCCTGGACCTGCGCTACGACCTCGACGACCCCGACCCGCTGGTGGGCGCCCGGATGGTCGACCTGTCCCTGCAGACCGCGTCCGGCCCGACCACGGTCGCCGCGCTGCTGCGGTCGGGACGCGGGCTCCTCCTCGAGCTCGGCTCGCCGCCCATGCGCCCGGGGGACGTCCGCATCCATCCGCGCGTCGACCACGTCATCGCCGGCGTCATCGACTCGCCCGTGGGCAACGCGCTCGGAGCCGCGCCAGGTGTCGACCGGGTCCTGGTCCGCCCGGACGGCTACGTCTGCTGGGCCGGCGCCGGCCCGGCGGCGTCGCCCGAGTCGGCGCTGCACCGCTGGTTCGGCGCCTCCGTGCCGGTCAGCGCGTCCGCCGCCGCGCGCTGATCACACCGGTGTCGAAGCCCGCGAGGTGTAGGACGCCGTGGAAGCGGGCGTGCTCCACCTTCAGGCAGCGGTGCATCACGACCACCAGCCCCGCGTCCTCCGCGCGACCGGCGACGTCCTCGTCGAACAGCCCGAACTGCAGCCACAGTGTCTGCACGCCGTCGAGCGCGAGCACGTCGTCGAGAACACCCGGCAGGTCCTCCCGGCGGCGGAAGACGTCCACGAGGTCAGGCACCACGGGCAGGTCGGCGAGGCGCTTGTACACCGGACGGCCGAGGATCTCGGACGCGTTCGGATTGACGAAGTACACGTCGAAGTCGGTGCTCGCCAGCAGGTAGGTGGCGACGAAGTTGCTGGCCCTGGCCGGGTTCGGGGAGGCCCCCACCACAGCGACGGTGCGCGTGGCGCGCAGGATCTGCCTGCGCCGGGTCGCCGACGGGTTCTCCCAGGTCACGATTCCACCTTCGATGCAGCAGCGAGGGCCTGGTCCAGGTCCCACAGGATGTCCTCGACGTCCTCCAGCCCGACGCTGATCCGCACCAGGTCCGGTGGCACGCCTGCGTCGCGCAGCTGGTCGTCTGTCAGCTGCTGGTGCGTGGTGGAGCCGGGGTGGATCACGAGCGTCCTCGCGTCACCCACGTTGGCGAGGTGGCTGCACAGCTGCACCGACTCGATGAACCGCTGTCCGGCCTCGCGCCCGCCCTGCACGCCGAACGAGAACACGGCACCCGGCCCCTTGGGCAGGTAGCGTGCGGCCCGCTCGTGGTCGGGATGGTCGGGCAGCCCGGCCCAACGGACGTAGGACACCCGAGGGTCGGCGTGCAGCCATTCCGCTACCGCGCGGGCGCCGGCCATGTGCGCCTCCATCCGCTGCGGCAGCGTCTCGACGCCCTGGATCAGCAGGAACGCGCTGTGCGCCGACAGCGAGGCGCCGACGTCGCGCAGCTGTTCGGCACGGAGCTTCGTGAGGAAGCTGAACTCGTCAAAGTTGCCCCACCAGGTGATACCGCCATAGGACGCAACCGGCTCCGTCATCTGCGGAAAGTTGCCGTTGCCCCAGTTGAAGCGCCCCGACTCGATCACCACGCCCCCCAGCGTCGTGCCGTGCCCGCCGAGGAACTTCGTCGCCGAGTGGATCACGATGTCGGCCCCGTGCTCGATCGGGCGGCACAGGTACGGGGTGGCGAGCGTCGCATCGACCACCAGTGGGAGCCCCGCAGCGTGTGCGACGTCGGCGAGCCCCGCGATGTCGGCCACCTCGCCCCCGGGGTTGGAGATGATCTCCGCGAACAGCAGCTTGGTGCGTGGGGTGATCGCCGCGGCGAACGCCCCCGGGTCTCCGCCGGGTACGAATGTGGTGTCGACGCCGAACCGGCGCAGCGTCACGTCCAGCTGCGTGATCGTGCCGCCGTAGAGCCCCGCCGCCGCCACGATGTGGTCGCCCGCCCCAGCGAGGCAGGCGAACGTCAGGAACTCCGCAGCCTGCCCGCTGGAGGTCGCGACCGCCCCGATCCCACCGTCCAGGCTGGCGAGGCGTTCCTCCAGCACCGCCACGGTGGGGTTGGCGATGCGGCTGTAGATCAGGCCGTACTTCTGCAGCGCGAACAGGCTGGCCGCGTCGGTGGTGTCCTCGAAGACGAAGCTCGTGGACTGGTAGATCGGTACCGCACGGGCCCCCGTGGCGGAGTCGGGGACGTGCCCGGCGTGCACCGCTCGGGTGCGAAAGCCCCAGCGGCGGTCGTGATCGCTCATACCGTCCATCCTGCCCCCGGGCGGCGGGAATCAGCCGAGGTGCTCCCGGAAGAACGCCACGATCCGCCGGTGTGCGTCCTCGGCGCTCGGCGCGTGGTACTCGGCGTGTATCGGCAGGCGCGCCGCGACGGTGCCCATCACGCCGGGGGTTCGGGTGAAGAACGAGTGCCCTGCCTCGGGGTAGGTGACGACGTCGTGCGGCACGTCCATCGCCTGGAGGCGGGCCTCGAGCCGTTCGGGGTAGCCCCGGGTGGGCAGGTCCTTACCACCGAAGCTCGCGACGACAGGGCACGAGCGGGGGAGGTCGATGCGTCCGCTGTAGAACGGGGCGCTCACCTTGTACCGACCGGTGCGCGCAAGCAGCAGCGCGAAGCTGCCACCGAGGCAGAACCCGATGGTGCCGATCCGTTCCCCGTCGACCTCGGGACGATCGGCCAGCCAGCGGCGCGCCGCCTCCAGGTCGTCGAGCTCGCGGCCTTCCCCGCGGAGCGTGGTGCGCAGGGCCCGGGCCACGCAGATCGGCTTTGCCGGCCCGCGGGCGAACAGGTCCGGGATGAGCACCGTGTACCCGTCGGCCGCGAGGTCGCGCGCCACGCGCCGCATCTCGTCGGTCATGCCGAACACCTCGTAGATCATCACCAGCGCAGGTCCGGGACCGGCGGCGCCGTCGGGCACGGTGAGCACGCCCGGCAGCGTTGTGCCGCCGCTCGCGGTGAACATGATCTCGGTCTGCACCTGCGCGACGGTACCGGTCAGCGTGGTGGAAGTGGGTCATCGGCGCCGATCACCCCTGGGGTGAACCACCGGTCGTCGGCGAAGGCGTCCGTGTCGTCGATGAGGTAGTCGGGCCTGCGGCGCTCCTGGTCCGGTCCACCGGCCGCGCCCCCCGTCATCGGCGGGTAGAGGCCGGCGTGCCCGCTCGTGGCGCGGGCGGTGGGGCCGGCGCGCGAAGCCGGATCGGTGGCGGGCCGCTCCCCGCCCGGCGGGCGAGCCGGTGGTTCTCCGGCCGCCCTGCTCCCGCCCGGTGACGGCAGTCGACGCTCCTCATCGCTGCGGGCCCATGGCCCGGGTGCTCCTGGCTCCCGCCCCGGCCCGGCACGCGCCAGGTCGCGCCAGCTCGGGGCAGGCCCACCGCGCGGGGGCGGGCCGGGGACGACCGGGCGGACCCCCTCTCGCGGGCCACCCACGCTGAGGCGCGACGTCCCCCCGGCGCGGCGAGCTGCCCACCACGGGACGGCCCGCGCGTGCCGCTGCCCGTTCCTCGTGTGGCGGGCGTACCCAACCCGCCCCCCTTGCCGGCCGCGTCCCCCGCCGTGGCACCGACCCGAGGCCGAGCGCCTCCACCGAGCCCAGTGGAGCCCGACCCGAACACGGACGGCACGACGCCTGGCCCCCCGCCACCGCCTGCGGTCCCGCTCGCGGAGGGCGCACCGCCCGGCCCGACGCCTCCAGGCGCGGCCTGCAGGGTCGCACCGGCCACCGGAGCAGACAGCCCGCCCCCGACACCGACTGCGGGGTTGGTCCCCGCCACAGCGACCCCGGCCGCACCTGGTCCGCCTCCGGCGCCGAATGCATCGATCCCTGACCCGGCCGCACCGCTACCCGCCGGCGGTGCGGGGGCCGTCGTCTCCACGGTCACCTGGGGCGGAAGGGTCCAGTAGTCCATGTGGCTGCGGTTCTCGTAGGAGTTGTTCGTATAGCCGTTCATCAGGTCGATCGCCCGCGCGGCGCGATTGGCGCTCTCCTGTTCCGCGGCCTGCAGGTCGTCCCGTCCGTGGAAGATGTACGTGGGGTCGGTCAAGGCACGGCCGTACTCCGCCTCGAGCTGCGCCGTGTTCGGCTCCGGCATGGCGTTGCGCAGCTCTCGCGCCTGCTCGCCCTGCGTGCTCACCGCATGCGCCGTGATCTTCGCGTCGTTGGCGGAGTCGAGGGCCCACTGGCCGAGCGGCGTCATGGCCGTGCGTGTGGCCTCGGCAGCGCTGCCCTCCCAGCCACCCGCGGTCTGCGCCATCGCCCCGGCGATGCGCTCGTCGATCCGCAGGATCAGCGCCTCGGTCGCGGCCCATGCGGCCTCCGCAGCTGCCGAGATCGACCGGCCGGGACCCTGGTGCACCGCGGCGTAGATCTCCTCGTGGCTGTAGCCCTCCCACCGGATGTCGCTCACAGCCGCCCCCACAAGGCGGCGTTGTCGCCCTCTGTGCGGCGGTAGTGGTCCTCCAGGACCTGGAGGTTGTCGCGGACCTTCGTCAGTTCCACCTCGTAGGCCCGAAGCGCGGCATACGGACCGTCCGGGGATTCCATTACAATCACCTGGTAGTAGCTGGCCACCATCGCGCTGACCGGATCTCCGAGCCACGGCTCTGCGACGAAGCCGTCGATGCCGAGTCGCACCAACTGCGGGATCAGCTCGGCGAGCGCGTCGTCGAACGCCGAGCGCACCGCTGGAAGCATGTGCGGCTCCAGGCGGAGCGTGACAGGCAGATAACTGCCGGGCATTCGAACTCTCCTCTGTTTGTGGCGAGGCGGTTCGAGCACACGCTAGGGTCAGTCGCGCTCAGTTGGTGAGTACTTCGGGCGGATCGTGTGCAGTCGCGAACGACCAGGATGCGCCTGCGTCAGCGAAGAGCCAGCAACGTGGTCATGGCCGCTTCCGCCGCCTGCCGGGCGTCACGGCAGAGCTGATCCTGCGGGATCGGCGGCTTTCGCCCTCCGTCGCGGAACTGCACGTCGAGTAGCTGCCCTCGTGCAACGTCGACGATCACAGTGCAGTACTCAGCGAACCGCGCCGGTACCGCCACTACCGCAGGGAAACCGCGCACATCCACCGGTCGTACCTCGGCGGCCAGCTCACCCGAGGTGTAAAGCTCCATACCAGCGGAGGTCACAACGCTGAGCCCGATGGCGATCGCCCTCGGTTTGAAGCCCCTAATGGCGCAGAGCGGCACCTCAGCGCCGTTGTAGAGCGCCACGGGTGCTGAGTCGAACACCACTCGACCGTCCAGCCCTAGCGCTGCCCGCTGCTCCACCGTCAGCAGCGAGCACGGGTCCACACCGTCGATCTGCACATCACGCGGGCGGGGCGGCAGCTCGATCCCTGACGGCGCAGCGGCCCCCGCCTCGCCGTCCACAGTCGTACACCCCGCGACCAGCACCGCCGCAACGATCAGCAGCGCCCCCAACACCCGACTCACGGGTGGACCGTAGCGGCTCGATGACGTTCAGGGCCTCACTTCCGCGGCACCCGCACCAGCCCTTCCTGCACCGTGGTGGCGACCATCCGCCCGTCCAGCGTGGTGAACCGGCCCGTCGCGAGCCCGCGGGAGCCGGACGCCGTGGGCGAGTAGCAGGTGTA
>JAODNO010000190.1 GCA_025465235.1 Pseudonocardia sp. | reverse complement strand
GCTCTGCCGGCGCTGCCGGCGCGGCCCAGCGCCGACTCGCGCCCGTCGCTGCCGATCGTGGGCGCTTTGCCGTCGCTGCCGTCGCTGCCCAGCGCCGACTCGCTCCCGTCGCTGCCGGTCGTCGGCGCCCTGCCGTCGCTGCCGTCGCTGCCCAGCACCGACTCGCTCCCGTCGTTGCCGTCGCTGCCCAGCGCCGACCAGTCCGCCGCGCACAGCCTGCAGGCTGCCGTCCAGCTCGACCTGCCCAACAGCAGCACCGCCACCGACGCCCTCCCCGGCGCCGGTGACGTCTTCTCGACCTCGGACCTGCTCGCAGGCCTGATCTGAGGCGACCGGCGGCCGTCCTCCTCGGGAGGGGGCGGCCGCCGGCCCGCGCCTAGGCTCGAGGCGTGCACCCTCTGAAATCCGGGATCACGGCTGCGGCCCGTGCCTCGATTCCTCCCTTCCACGTCATGGACGTGTGGGCAGCCGCTGCCGAGCGAGAGCGCACCCACGGCGACCTGGTGAACCTCTCCGCGGGTCAACCGTCCACACCCGCTCCCCCCGCCGTGCGGGAGGCCGCGGTCGCCGCGCTGACCGATGACGTGCTCGGCTATACGGTCGCACTCGGAATTCCGGAGCTGCGTTCCGCTGTCGCACGGCACTACGCCCGCCGCTACGACCTCGATGTGCCGCCGGAGCAGGTGGTGATCACCACCGGGTCGTCCGGCGGCTTCCTGCTGGCCTTCCTGTCCGCGTTCGATGCGGGGGACCGGGTGGCGCTGGCCAGGCCCGGGTACCCCTGCTACCGCAACATCCTGACGGCCCTCGGCTGTGAGGTCGTCGAGCTCCCGTGTGGTCCCGAGACCCGCTACCAGCCGACCGTCGCCATGCTCAAGGCGTTGGACGAGCCGGTGCGAGGGCTCGTCGTGGCCAGCCCGGCCAACCCGACCGGGACAGTCCTGGACCCGACCGAACTGGCGGCTCTCGCGTCGTACTGCGAGCGAACCGGCGTCCAACTGGTGAGCGACGAGATCTACCACGGCATCTCGTACGCCGGCGCCCCGGCCACCTCGTCGGCGTGGAGCACCTCGTCCGAGGCGATCGTCGTCAACTCCTTCTCGAAGTACTTCTCCATGACCGGCTGGCGGTTGGGATGGTTGCTCCTGCCCCCGCGGCTGCTGCGCCCGGCCGAATGCCTGGCAGGCAACTTCACCGTCTGCCCGCCCGCTCTCGCGCAGCGGGCCGCGATGGGCGCGTTCGATCCCACCAGCTATCTAGAGGCCGACGCGCACGTCGCCCGGTACGCGGTGAACAGGGCACTACTGCTCGACGGCCTGCCGCGCCTGGGTATCACGCGCCTCGCCCCGGCAGACGGGGCGTTCTACGTGTACGCGGATGTGTCGCACCTGACCGCCGACTCGATGGACCTGACCTATCGGCTGCTCGCCGCCACGGGCGTCGCGGTCGCGCCGGGAATCGACTTCGACCCGATCGACGGCGGGCGGTGGATCCGATTGTCCTGCGCGGGGCACACCGAGGACGTCACGGAAGCGCTGCGGAGGATGGGGTACTGGCTCGGCTCGGCCGAAGCGGTCACCGTGTGATCAGGACCCCGCCGGATGTGCTGGGGCACGATCGCCCCGCAACCGGGCTGCGCGCCCCGACGCCGGCGCGGTGGCGCCCGGCCGGGTCGGCTCCACCGGCCCGATCCGCTCCAGCGCCGCCGTGACGTCGGCGTCGGTCAGGTCGGCGTGCGTCATGAGCCGGACCTGCCCCGCCATCGTCGACGCGCGGACGCCGGCGTCCGCGAACCGGCGGATCGTGCCGTCCAGGTCGGCCACGGCCACCAGCACGATGTTGGTCTCCGGCACCCCGACCAGCCAGCCGCGCTCGCGCAGCCCTGCGGCGAGCGTCCTGGCGCGCTCGTGGTCCTCGGACAGGCGATCCATGCGGTCCAGCGCCACCAGTCCGGCCGCGGCGAGCACCCCGCCCTGACGGACGCCGCCGCCGAGCATCTTGCGCAGCCGCCTGGCCTCCTCGACGAACTCGGCCGAGCCGGCGACCACTGACCCGACGGGCGCCCCGAGACCCTTGCTCAGGCACACCTGCACGGTGTCGACGCCCACGGTCAGGGCTCCCGGCGGAACGCCGAGCGCCACCGCGGCGTGCCAGAGCCGGGCGCCGTCGAGGTGCACCCGCAGCTTCGCCCCCCGCGCCGCGGCGACGACGGCCGCGTGCTCCTCCGGAGCGGTGACGGCGCCGCCCGCAGCATTGTGCGTGTTCTCGAGGCACAGCAGCGTGGTGCGCAGCGTGTAGTAGGGGCCCGTGGAGCCCGCGGCCCGGCGCACGGCCGCGGGCGAGACCTTGCCGGGACCGGCGTCGTGGTCCATCGGCCGCGGCATCCCGCCGGCGAGCCAGGCGGCCGTACCGAGCTCGGCGTCGAGCACGTGCGCGCCCGTCGGGGCGAGAAACGCGTCGCCGCGGTCGAGGTGGTGCATCAGCGCGATGAGGTTGCCCATCGAGCCACTGGGGGTCCACAACGCGTCGCCCGCACCGAGCAGCCCTGCCACCCGCCCCTCGAGTTCGCGCATTGTCGGATCGCCGTCGAGGACGTCGTCGCCGACCTCGGCGGCGGCCATTGCGGCCCGCATCTGCTTGGTGGGGAGGGTGACGGTGTCCGAGCGGAGATCGATCGGGCCGTCGTGGGCCGCCGACCGTCGGGCTCGCGATGTGGATCGCACGGCACGCGATTCAACCAGGAGGCGACGGACTGGTCCGCGCTGGGTCACAGAACTATCACGACGTTGGGCTATTCGTGTGAATCGTGCCCAATCGGACAACCCCGAAGCCCGATCCTTGCGTCCCGTAGCCGACACCGACGTGGGAGGGGGGAACTGCCGGGTGGACGAGGCCGGCGAGCGCGAGTTCGTCCCAGACACGTTCGAGGAGTACTTCCGCGCACGTCGTGATGCGGTGCGGCGTACCGCGTTCCTGCTGTGCGGCGACTGGCACCGCGCCGACGACCACGCTCAGGCGGCGTTCGTCGCGCTGCACCGGCACTGGCGCCGGATCCGTGACCGCGGTGCGCTCGACGCGTGGATGCGGCGCACACTGGTGCGCGCCGTCGTCGACGAGTCACGGCGGCCGTGGCGCAGGGAGCGCTTCACCTCGGAGCCCGCCCACGCGAGCAGCGTCCCGTCCGACTCGGACGCGGTCGCCACCCGGCATGTATTGGTGGACGGGTTGCGGTCCGTGCCGCCGCGCCAGCGCGCCGTGCTCGTGCTGCGGTTCCTCGACGGTCTGGACGTCGCCGCCACCGCAACCGCGTTGGGTTGCTCCGAGGGCACGGTCAAGAGCCAGACCGCCCACGGCCTCGCGGCGTTGCGCACGGTGCTCGGTGACGCGCTCGATGACCTGCGGCCTGCGGGATAGGAGAGAGGTGACGGGATGACCGACGTCGACGACAGGGAGTTGGGTGCACTGTTCCGTGCCGCCGCCTCCGACTCCGGGGCGCCGCCACCGCGCTTCGACCACGACTCGGTGGTGAGCGCGTCGCGCCGCGCCGCGGCACGTCGCCGTGCTGCCCTGGCGGGGGGCGCGGTCGCGTTGTTCGCGGTGGTCGGCGTCGGGGCCGCGATCGGACTGCCCTCCTCCCCCGGCCACGACGCCTCCACTGTCGCCGCACCGATGCTCGCGCCGAACCCCGCCGCCCAGCCCGACGCGCGGCTGGACCCCGGGCCGCCGGCAGACGCGGGGAGCGGCCAGGCTGCGGCGGAGGCGGCAGGAGCGGGAGCCCCGCCGCTCGGGCCGGGCACCGCGGAGTGTGCCGATCGGCAGGACCGTGCCCTGCGGACGATCGTCGAGCAGGTCCTGCCTGGCGTGGCAGGCGCCCCGGAGGCGGCTACCACGATGGAGTGCCGTCCGCGTGGTGAGCGCGGCATCAACGTCGAGGCCAGCGACGGCGGCGCGGTGGGGCTGCTCAGCGTGCAGTACCTGCCCCCGGGCACGGTCGTGGCACTCGTCCCGGGCGCCGTCAGTGCGCCGACCGCTTCGGGCGGCACGGTGATCGTGAGCTCCCGAGCGTCCGAGGAGGGCGCCCCGGCGCCGTTCGCGGGCAGGCTGGAGTCGACGGTGGCATTCCTGGCGCCCCGCCTCTAGCCGTCTTCCCGACCTCGCCCCCACGCGCGCGGTCTCCCACAGCGGCGGGAGACTGCAGCCGTGGGTACCGCCAAGGGTGAGCGGCGACGGCAGGAGCTGGCGACGGCGGCCGCGGGGCTGCTGCGCTCCGGCGGCTTCGAGGCCGTCCGGCACCGGGCGGTCGCCGAGCGTGCCGGGCTGCCGCTGGCGTCCACCACCTACTACTTCGCCTCGCTCGACGACCTCGTCACGGCGGCCGTGGAGCGCACCAGCCGGGACGAGCTCGCCGAGGGCAGGGAGCAGCTCGATGCGCTCGCGGACGGACCGGTGGCCACGCCCGCGCTCGTCGAGTTGGTACTGGACCAGCTGCTCGGCCCGGAGTCGCGCGACGGCGGGCTCCACGCCGTGCTGCTGCGCTACGAGCGGCTCGTCGGCGCGGGCAGGCGGCCGTACCTGGCGCCGCTCATGCGCGAGCTGCGGGAGGACCTGGACGCGCTGCTCGCCGAGATCCTGGTGCGGTCCGGCCACCCGCTCGACGCCGCGGCGTTGCGCGACCTGGTCGCCCTGGTCGACGGCGCGGTGATCAGCGCGCTCATCGAGGCGGACGCCGACCCGCGTGCCGTCGCTCGGGACGTGATGATTCGCACCCTGCGCCCGTGAGGGCTGTGACCTGAGCGGTGAGTGGCGCGGTTCGCACCACTAATTTCGATGCACGAGCGTAGAGCGCCTATCGTTTCCGCACGTGATTCCCAACGTGCTGGCTGCTCGCTACGCGAGCCCGGAGCTCGTCCGGCTGTGGTCGCCCGAGCACAAGATCGTGTTGGAACGACGGCTGTGGATCGCCGTGCTCGCCGCGCAGCGCGATCTGGGCGTCGACGTCCCCGAGTCCGCGATCGCCGACTACGAGCGCGTGGTCGAGCAGGTCGACCTCGAGTCGATCGCCGCCCGTGAGCGAGTCACGCGCCACGACGTGAAGGCCCGGATCGAGGAGTTCGACGCCCTCGCCGGACACGAGCACGTGCACAAGGGCCTCACCAGCCGCGATCTCACCGAGAACGTCGAGCAGCTGCAGGTCCGGCTCTCGCTCGAACACGTCCGCGACCGCACCGTTGCCGTCCTCTCCCGGCTTGCCCGGCGGGCAGCCGAGTACGCCGAGCTGGTGATGGCGGGGCGCAGCCACAACGTCGCGGCGCAGGCCACGACGCTCGGCAAGCGGTTCGCCTCGGCTGCCGACGAGCTGCTCGTCGCGTACGGCCGGCTCGAGGACCTGCGCGCGCGCTACCCGTTGCGCGGCATCAAGGGCCCGATGGGCACGGCCCAGGACATGCTCGACCTGCTCGACGGGGACGCTGCCAAGCTCGCGTCGCTTGAGGACCGGGTCGCGGCGCACCTGGGATTCGCCGGCGTGCTCACCAGCGTCGGGCAGGTGTACCCGCGCTCCCTGGACTTCGACGTGCTCAGCGCGCTGCTCCAGCTCGCCGCCGCGCCGTCGTCGCTGGCCACGACCATCCGGTTGATGGCGGGCATCGAGCTCGCCACCGAGGGCTTCCAGCCCGGCCAGGTCGGCTCGTCGGCGATGCCGCACAAGATGAACAGCCGTTCCACCGAACGGATCAACGGCATGATGGTGCTGCTCCGCGGCTACGCCGGCATGGCTGCCGAGCTGGCCGGAGCGCAGTGGAACGAGGGTGACGTCTCCGACTCCGTGGTCCGCCGAGTCGCCCTGCCCGACGCGTTCTTCGCGCTCGACGGCCTGTTCGAGACCACCCTGACGGTGCTCGACGAGTTCGGCGCCTACCCGGCCGTCATCGCGCGTGAGCTGGACCGTTACCTCCCGTTCCTGGCGACGACGGCGGTGCTGATGGCTGCGGTCCGCGCGGGCATCGGGCGGGAGACCGCCCACGAGGTGATCAAGGAGCACGCTGTCGGCGTCGCGCTCGCGATGCGGGAGAAGGGCCAGGCCGACAACGACCTCGTCGCGCGACTGGCCGCCGACGAACGGCTGGGGCTGCCGGCCGGGGCGCTCGACGGGCTCCTTGCCGACCCGCTGCGGTTCACCGGCGCCGCCGCGACCCAGGTCAATGCAGTCGTCGCCCGGGTGCGGGAGATCGTCGACGCCCATTCCGATGCAGCCGCCTACACCCCAGGGGCGATCCTGTGAATCTTCTGCACAGCGGCAAGGTCCGGGACGTCTATGCCGACGGTGACGACCTGATCCTCGTGGCGTCCGACCGACTCTCGATCTACGACGTGGTGCTCCCGACGCCGGTGCCGGACAAGGGCGCGCTGCTCACCCAGCTGTCGCTATGGTGGTTCGACCGGCTCGCCGACATCACGCCGCACCACGTCATCTCGGCGTCGGACGTGCCTGCGGAGTTCGTCGGCAGGGCCGTCCGGTGCCGCAGGCTCTCGATGCTGCCCGTCGAGTGCATCGCCCGCGGCTACCTCGCCGGGCTGGGGCTCAAGGAGTACGAGAAGCAGGGCACGGTCTCCGGGGTGGCGCTGCCGCCCGGGCTGGTCGAGGGCTCGAAGCTCCCCGAACCGATCTTCACGCCCACCACGAAGGCTCCCGTCGGCGAGCACGACGAGTTCATGACCTTCGACCAGGTCGTCGACGCGGTCGGGCCCGATACGGCGGCGCGACTGCGCGAGCTGACGCTCGCGGTGTACGCGCGCGGGGCGGAGATCGCGGCGCGCAACGGCATTCTGGTCGCCGACACGAAACTGGAGTTCGGGCTCGACCCGGCGGGGGAGATCGTGCTCGCCGACGAGGTGCTCACGCCCGACTCGTCCCGGTTCTGGCCCGCCGACTCCTGGGAGCCGGGGCGCCCCCAGTTCTCCTTCGACAAGCAGTACGTCCGCGAGTGGTCGGCCACCATGAACTGGGACCGGCGGCCGCCCGGACCCGAGGTGCCCACCGAAGTCGTCGCCGCAACGCGTGCCCGTTATGTCGAGGTCTACGAGCGGATCACCGGCGAAGAATGGTGATGGGCGCCGGAGTACCACCCGCCCCTCACAGCACGGTCAACCCCCGTTCACGCAGGCATGCGTTCATGGGTGGGTGGTCACGCAGCCGCTCGTCGCCCATCTCGTCGTGTCGCTGTCCGGGCTGGCCGACGACTCACCCGAGTCGCTGAGCCGCGGCGCCGACTTCACCGCGGAGCTCGACGAGCGCGGCGTGCCGCTGTCGCAGCTGTTCCGCCCCCGCGCGGCGTCCGGGACGCTGCGGGTGGATTCGCCGCTCGTGCGATGGATGCACGCGCGGCGCGCGGCGGGCGACGCCGTCGTGCTGCACGGCTACGACCACACCGCCGACCCGATCGGGTCATGGCAGTCCTCGGCGCTCGCGCGGGTGGGTCGGCGAGCGGAGTTCGCCACGCTGCCCAGCCACGAGGCAGGCCTGCGGCTCACCGCGGCCCGCCGCGCGCTGACGGTGCTGGGCCTGCGCACCGACCTGTTCGTCCCGCCGCGCTGGCTCGCGTCCCCCGGCACCGTGGAGGCGCTGCACGACCAGGGCTTCGGCGTGCTGGCCGACGAGAACGGTGTGCGCCTCCTGCAGGGCCAGGGCCCCGACACGGTGATGCGGGCGCGGGTGCTCGGGTTCCGCGTCTCGGGGGAGCGCCATCCGCTCGCCGACGACCGGAAGGCCGCCGAGGCGTGGCGGTGCCGGATGCTCGAGGCCGAGGTCGCCCGCACCGTGCGGCGTGGTGGGCTGGTGCGGATCAACGTCAGGGTCAAGGACCTGAAACGGGGAGCGCGCCGCACCGCCGTGCTGGCGGCCGTGGACGCTGCGCTCCGCATAGGTGCCGTCCCCGCGACCTACCGCCTGACGGCAACGGCCCGCGCGGCCTGACCAGCCCGTCCCCACTCCGCGAGTCGCCCGGTTTTGGCCCGCGAGTCGCCCGTCCCCACCCCGCGAGTCGCCCAGTTTCGGCCCGCAAGTCGCTGTGGCCGCGGAAGAATGGCGGCTCCGTCCCGAACCGCAGCCCCGTTCGCGCCGGGCCAGTGAGCAGCAGGTCGGCGAGACGCGTAGCGAGCGCGAGGTGTGGCTAGATGCCCCCCCGCGCCGCGACGATCTGAAGTCATCCGCACCCGCGCGTCCTGCCGGTGGGACACTCGAGGATGTGCAGACCACCCACTTCGGCCACTCGTGTCTCCTGCTCGACACCGGCGTCGCGCGGCTGCTGTTCGACCCCGGGACGTTCTCGACCGGCTTCGAGGCGCTGGACGGACTCGACGCCGTGCTCCTCACACATCAGCACTTCGACCACATCGACGCCGACCGGCTCGGCGCTCTACTGGCCGCCAACCCCGATGCCCGCTTGATCGTCGACTCTGGGACAGCCGAGCAGCTCGCGGATGTCGAGCACGAGGTGGTGGCGCCAGGGGCGTCGATCCAGGTGGGCGGTTCCCGGATCGACGTGCTCGGCGGGGAGCACGCGGTGATCCACCCGGACATCCCCGTCATCGCCAACAACGCCTATCTGATCGACGGCACCCACCTGCACCCTGGCGACTCCTTCACGCCGCCGCCCGCGCCGGTCGACGTGCTCTTCCTGCCGACCGGGGCGCCCTGGCTCAAGCTGTCCGAGGCCGTGGACTACATGCGGGCGGTCGCGCCGCGCACGGCCGTGCCGATCCACGAAGCCGTCCTCGCCCGACCGGCGATGCACTACAGGCTGTTCGAGCAACTCGCTCCCGAGCAGACCACCGTCCGCGTCCTCGACCGGGAGACGGCCACCGCGCTCTGACGCGACCGCAGCTCTGCTGCTGGCGACTCATGCGGCAGACAGGAATTCGCGGGCGGAGACCAGGCGACTCCAGGGCACGCGGACTGGCGCCCCGAGACCCCACATACCCGCGCCCCGCGTGCGGCACCGCACCATCGCGGCTCGCGCATTGATGCGAGGTCTCGTGGCGGAAGCGGGCCGACTCGTGGGCGGAATTGCGGCGACTCGCGGGCGGGAACCGGGCGACTCGCGGGTGCGGATGGGTGCCGCTGGCACCAACCACGGACCCGTGGGAGGAGCCTCACGGACGGTGGCGCGGGGCGGCGATGGTGTTCGCCGTACGCTGATGTGGTGGCGAAGGTCGTGGTGGATGTGATGCCGAAGCCGGAGATCCTCGACCCGCAGGGCCAGGCGGTGGCGGGTGCGCTCGCGCGGCTCGGTGTGGCCGGTGTCGAGGAAGTCCGGCAGGGCAAGCACTTCGAGCTCGAGGTGGACGACTCGGTCGACGACGAGACCCTGCACCGGGTGGCCGGCAGCCTGCTGGCCAACCCGGTGATCGAGGACTGGGTGGTGACCAGGGCATGAGGATCGGCGTCATCACTTTCCCGGGCACACTCGACGACGTCGACGCTGCCCGTGCGGTGCGCTACGCGGGGGCCGAGCCCGTCGCGCTCTGGCACGCCGACCGCGACCTGCAGGGCGTCGACGCGGTGATCGTCCCCGGTGGCTTCTCCTACGGCGACTACCTGCGCGCCGGAGCCATTGCCAGCCTCGCCCCGATCATGACCGAGGTCGTGGACGCCGCCGGCCGCGGCACGCCCGTGCTGGGTATCTGCAACGGCTTCCAGATCCTGTGCGAGGCGGGGCTGCTTCCCGGGGCGCTGACCCGCAACTCCGGGCTGCACTTCGTGTGCCGCGACCAGCGGCTGCTGGTGGAGTCCAGCGCCACCGCCTGGACGAGCGACCTCACGGCGGGCCAGGAGATCCTCGTCCCGCTCAAGTCCGGCGAAGGCCGCTTCGTTGCCGACGCCGCCACGATCGAACGGCTCGAGGGCGACGGCAGGGTCGTGTTCCGGTACGCGGGCGCGAACCCCAACGGGGCGATGTCGGGGATCGCCGGGATCAGCTCCGCCGACGGCCGGGTCGTCGGGCTCATGCCGCACCCCGAGCACGCGATCGACGCGCTCACCGGGCCGTCGCGCGATGGGTTGGGGTTGTTCACGTCGGTGCTACAGATCGCAGTGTCTGCTGCCTGACGGTTCCGTGCGTGACAGAAGTTTCGGAATCTAGTCGGCGCGGTCGTCGATCTTCCCGCCGTACCGGCGTGCGTCGGCCTCGCCGTCGGTCTACTTGCGCAGTAGCGCGTCGCTGATGCCCAGCACCCGCGCCGCGACCG
>JAODNO010000187.1 GCA_025465235.1 Pseudonocardia sp. | reverse complement strand
TCGACGAGCTCGCTGCCCTCCTGCGCGTCGTGCTCGCGCCTCGGTCCGAGCCAGCGCCGCACGAATTCCTCGGCCGCGGCCTGGTCCGCCCGGGCCGGCAGTACCGCGTCGATCCGCAGGTCCGCGTAGACCGTGACCCCGCCCATGCCCCGAGGGGCGGCCCCGCGCACGGCTAGCGCCCGCAGCGCCTCGTGCCATGACCGGGGGACGTCCGAGGGCTGCTCGCAGGACCCGCCGACACCGATGTCAACCGGAGGCCCGGGCAGGAGCTTGATCAGCTCCGTGTGCAGGCGGGTCCACCGGCCCGCCTCGGCACGCTGCACCGGCTGCTGCGCCAGCAGGAGCACCACCTCCGCCCTCCTGCTCAGCAGCGCACCCATCTGCAGCAGCTCTGCGGCGCGTTGGACCGAACGGGCAAGAGCGGGATTCGTCGCTTCGGCCCGGTAGCGGGTGACGACCATCCAGTGGGGCACGTGCAGGTCGTACCCGAGGTCGCGGGCACGGGCGTATGCGCTCGCGTCGTCCGTGCCAGCAACCAGGTCGTTAACCAGGGCGCGGCGCCTGCTCAGCTCCCCGACGTTCGGTTCGCTCACGCGACCCCCGTTCACCTGGCGGCAGGCTACTCGGGGGCGCCCACCGTTGCGACGTTCGGTGAATGACGAGTCGTGCCGACCGAGGCCGCCGCCCTTCCGCGGTGGGTTTCCCCTACCTGAACGGGGGTTGACCCAGCTGTTCGTAGGGACAGCGGGATGTGTCACGGAGCTACCACGGCCCATCCTGCAACGGTCGCAGAAAGCTCCCGGCCGGAAGGCGAACAACGATGTACCTCGGACTGGCGATGGGCCTAGCGGCGGGGGGCGCCCTATCCGTCCCCGGGACGGCAGCTGCGGAGGGCCTGGCGGCGGCCCAGCAGACCTTTGCCGATGTCTGAGCCGGCGAACGACGGCTCGACGACGGCGACGACATTGCGGTCGGCCGGTCCTGGGACCGTCCTGCGCAGTATCACGGCGGGATGTCCCGCCCCGCGTCCGACCGGCGCCACCTACGGCGACCTGTTCCCGACGGCGTACTCCCACCCGGTGCCCTCCCCCGACGGCGGTCTGGTGGCGTGGGTCTCCGACCGCGACGGGCGCCCGCGTGCCTGGCTCGCGCCGCTGCCACCCGACGGCGGCCCGGTCGTGGAACCCGACGTCCCGCTGCCCACCGACGGCGACGTGCAGGCGCTCACCTGGTCGCCCGACGGCACCTGGCTGGCCTGCCAGACCGCACTACATGGCGGTGAGCGCACCCGCGTGCAGCTGCTCACCCCCGACGGCAGCGAAACCCACGAACTCGCGCCCGGTGCAGCCGCCGTCACGCTCGGGGCCTGGTCACACGGCGGGCGCCAGCTCGGCATCACGATCTTCCCCGAAGGCGCCGGCGACGGACAGGCCTGCCTGGTCGACCTGCGCGACGGCACCTCCACGGTGCTCGCCGCCGGCCCGGCCGCCAGAGTCTGCGCCGTCAGCGGCGACGGCAGGCGCGCCGTGGTCCGCCTCGGGCGCCGCGGCGCCCGGCGGCTGGAGCTGGTGGACCTACACAGCGGGCAACGCACCGAACTGCTCCCCGGCGGCGACGCCACCATCGCCGACGCCCGGTTCAGCGTCACCGGCCAGCAGCTCTACGTACACACCGACGCAGGCCGCGAACGCCCGGCGCTGCTCGCGGTCACCCTGGGCAGCAGCGACGTCTCCACCGTCTACCCGATCGCCGAACGCCCCGACGACGACCTCGACCTGGTCGCGCTCGACCCCGCCGGCGCCCGCGCCGCACTCGTCTGGAACGTCGACGGACGCAGCGAGATCGAACTGCTCGACCTGCGCTCCGGGATCCTGGAACCCGTCGTCCCCGTGCCCGGCGACGTCGTCACCGGGCTGGCGTTCAGCCGCGACGGGACCGCACTGCTCGCCGCCAACGAGGGCCCGACCGTCCCGTCCCACCTGCGCCGGATCGGCCTCGACAGGTACGGCGACGCCACCCCGCTCCTACCCGCGGCGCCCGACCCCGCCACGTCGCTCGTGGCCCCCACGCTGCACGAGTTCCGGGCCGAGGACGGGCTGCGGCTGTCCGGCTGGCTGTTCCGACCCGTCGGAGTACTCGGCCCACTCCCCACCCTCATCTGGCTACACGGCGGCCCCGAGGCCCAGGAACGACCCACCTTCCAACCGCTGTTCCAGGCGCTGCTCACCGAGGGCGTCGCCGTCTTCGCCCCCAACGTGCGCGGTTCGGGCGGCTACGGGCGCAGCTTCGCCTCCGCCGACGACCACGAACGCCGCTTCACCGCCATCACCGACGTCCGCGCCGCCGTCGACTTCCTCGTGTCGGCAGGGCTCGCCCACCCGAGTCGAGTGGGCGTCTCGGGCCGGTCCTACGGCGGCTACCTCGCGCTCGTCTCACTGGCCTGGTTCCCCGAGCTGTTCTCCGTGGGCGTCGACATCTGCGGCATCTCCGACTTCGCCACGTTCTACGCCCGCACCGAACCCTGGATCGCCGAAGCCGCCACCACCAAGTACGGCGACCCGGACGCCGACGCGGCCCTCCTGCGGGAGCTCTCCCCCATCCACCGCATCGACCGGATCACCGCACCGCTGCTCGTGGTACACGGCATGCACGACACGAACGTGCCGATCGTGGAGGCGCAACAGGTCGTGGACGCCCTGCGCGAGCGCGGCGCGTCACCGGGCTTCCTGCTCTTCGAGGACGAAGGCCACGAGGTACGCGGCACCGAGAACAAGATGCTGTTCGTCCGCGAGGTGGTGCGCTGGGTGACCGCGCACCTGCAGCAGGTCGGGGAGCAG
>JAODNO010000185.1 GCA_025465235.1 Pseudonocardia sp. | reverse complement strand
AACGCCTGTCCGGCACCACCGTGACCACCGGCGACGCAGTATTCGTGCACATCGGCCTGGAGCGCCGAGAAGCCGAGCAGGGCACCGAGGACCCTGCCGTGCGTGCCGGCCTGGATGCGAGCTGTCTGCCGTGGCTGCACGAGCGCGAGGTGGCCGTTTACAGCGGCGACTGCATCGAGCAGATCCCGTTCCCCAGCGAGGCCGTCCCGTTGCCCCTCCACCAGATCGGCCTCGTGGCGATGGGGCTTGTGCTACTGGACTGTCCGCGCCTCACCGAGCTGGTCCAGACGTGCGTCGAGCTGGGGACGGCGGAGTTCCTGCTCACCGCGGCTCCCCTTCGCATCCCCGGTGCCACCGGATCACCGGTGAACCCGCTCTGCCTATTCTAGAATCCCGAAAGGACGACGTTCATTGTCTCAGCGAACTCGCCGCTCCGGGTCCCGTCCGACTCTCATCTCCGCCACCTCGCGGCTCCGGGCTGCGCCCACCCGCGCGAGCGACAGCGCGTGACTTACGCTCGAAAAGCTCACTCAGGGGTCGGCGCCGGCCACGTCAGCGGGGCGGGCACGGGTCGCATAGTGCGATGGCCACATACGTTCGCCCGTTTCTGATCAAGCGGCGGCGCGGGGTCGGCCCCAGCGTTGCTGGCGTTCCTGCGGACGCGGGCGCGTTCGCGGCGTTGAGCGGCAAGGACGTGGGGGCGGGCGTTGGCGTTGCGCCAGCGGAGATAGTCCTGCACTCGGCGGGCGAGCACGGTGTGGTTGGGGTGGGTTCGAGGCGCCCACGACGAAGGTGCTTGCGGCGCGTCCCATCACGAAACAATGTAAGTTCGACGTGAACTGCGTGACACGGCAGGCGCCGTTTGGCTGGAAAAGCACAACGTGTGGGCAGTGTCCCGTTACGGTGACTTCGACACCTCATGATCACGTCGGGTCCGTGCCCGCACTCGTGCCTACACTCGCATGTCGCCGCTGGTCGCGCCCTCGTCGCGACCGTGCCGGGGCCCTGTCGGCCATCCCGAGCAGCCGGTCCGGGCGCGCACCGGTGGATCACGCCGGAGCGAGTCAGCGCCACCGCAGCGCGGGCCAACCCGAGCGCTCCCTCGGACCCCGACCGCACCACCTCGAGCACCCGTCGACCACATCGATCACGACACCAGTCTGGCAACGCGGGCCGGCCCGCACCCAACCACGACGCACGAACGTGGCTCCCCACCCGTCGCAGGTCGGCGAGGGCGCCTTGGCGGCGGCGTCCGGTAATACCCGGTTCGGTGCTACGTCCCTGTGACCGGGGGCTGTGCGGGACGCCTTGCTGTCGTGTGTCGCGGGCGGCGGAATACGCGGACGCCAGCGAGGGCGGCGACAGGGTCAGCTCGACCGCCTGACCCCGAGCACCCTGCTCGCCGGTGTGATCAGTTGTTGTTGGCGCCGATGAAACCCTTCGAGACGAGCCAGTCACGGGCGACCTTGCGCTCCGGGATGTTCTCCGAGGACTTCTGGCCGTTGAGCTTGAGCATCTCGTCGTTGGTCAGCGCCGCGGAGATCGGGGCGAACAGGTCGGCGATGGCCGGGTTCTTGTCGTAGACCGATTTCCGGACGTTCAGCGCCGCGTTGTAGAGCGGATGGTAGGTCTTGTCGTCGGTCAGCACCCGCAGCTTGAGCGCCGGGATCCGGCCGTCGGTGGTGAACACCTCGCCGAACAGGCACTTGGTCGGATCGGACGTGGCTTGGTAGACGGCCCCTGTTTGCAGCACCGTGGGCTGCCCGCCCGGGAGCGTGAAGCCGTAGGTCTTCAGGAAGCCGGGGAGCCCGTCGTCACGGTTGAGGTACTCGCTCTCGACACAGGTCGTGCCGGTGCCGCCCTTGGTGTAGTAGGCCGCCATGTCGGAATCGCTGGTGATACCCAGCTCCTGCGCCTTGGCCTCCGAGATGCCGAAGGCGTAGGTGTTGTTGAACGCCGAGGGCGCAAGCCACGCGATCTGGTTCTTCGTCAGGTCGGCGTCCTTGACAGTCTGGTACTGCTGCTGGGCGTCCTGGATCGGCTTGCCGCCGAAGAAGGTGACCTGCGCTGTGCCGGTGTACTCCCAGTACATATCGATCTGCCCGCCAAGTAGCGCGTTGCGCGTGGCCTCGGTGCCGCCGACGTTGCACTTGGGGTTGACGGTGGCGCCGGCCGACTGCAGCACGGCGATCGTCATCTCGCACAGCACCAGCTGCTCGTCGAAGTCCTTGCTGCCGACGGTATAGGTCTGCCCCTTGAGGTCGACCTTCGCCGCCAGGCTGCCCGCCTGCGCCGACGATCCGCTGCTCTGCTGCAGCCCGCCCCCGGCACATCCGGCGAGCAGCGCCGCCACCGCCGTGCCGGCAACGGCAATCGCCATCCCATGTTTCCTGAGCCGCACGATGGGCCCTCCCCCTTCATCGTTGAAACAGTGGTCCGAGCTGGTGGGGTCAGCCACCCGCGCCGCGCACCAGGCGCTCGGCGACTGCGGCGAGCCAGTCCACGAGGAGGGCGAGCGCCGTCACCACCGCGGCGACGGCGAACGCGGCGTCCGTGCGGCCGAGCTTCAACATGCTCTCGATGGGCGTCCCCAGCCCGCCCGCTCCGACGTAGAACGCGAGCGTCGACGTGCCGACGTTGAGCACCAGCGCCACTCGGATCCCCGCCACCATCACGGGCACGGCCAGTGGCAGCTCGACGCGGCGCAGCGTCATGCCGGACGACATGCCCATACCCCGCGCCACCTCGATGAACGAGGGCTCCACCTGGCGCAGGCCCACGACCGTGTTCGTCAGCACCGGCAGGAACGACACGATCACCAGTGCCACAATCGCGCTGGGTGCGCCGAACCCGAGCGGGCTGAACGCCATCAGGATGATCACGCCGAACGGCGGGAGCGCCTGCATGAAGCCGCCGAAGGCCAGCACGGCGTCCCCGGCTCGACCGGCGGAGGGGCGGCTGAGCAGGATCCCCAGCGGGATCGCGATCACCACGACCACCACCGTCGACACCGCGACGAGGTAGATCTGCTGCACCAGCTGCGTCCACAGGCTCGCGAGATCGAGCGCGCGGCCCTCGGGCGC
Source organism: Pseudonocardia sp. (assembly GCA_025465235.1). Classification (GTDB taxonomy): domain Bacteria; phylum Actinomycetota; class Actinomycetes; order Mycobacteriales; family Pseudonocardiaceae; genus Pseudonocardia. Next base: position 14,513 of record JAODNO010000185.1, on the reverse strand, counting down.
CCGTCCGGGCTGGGTGAAGTCCTGAGCATTGATCCACGCCACGACGCCGATCACGATCAGGGCGACGAGCACCGGGGTCAGGAACAGCGCACGGCTGCCTCGTGGCCCGCGCCGCGTCCGGGCCGGCGTCGCGCCCGTCGCCGTGGCCGGGGTCGGGGTCGGGGTCGTCGCAATGCTCACGCGCCGGCACCCCGCGCTCGCAGGTCGCCGACCAGCGCGTCCCAGCGCAGCGCCCCCCGGCTGTGGCCGTCGTCGTCGACCACGAGCACGAGCGGCGCACGCGCGTTGAGCATCGCGTCCACAGCGTCGTACACCGTGCCGCTCAGCGGGATCGTGACCAGCGGCGGGGGCTCGCTGCACTCGGCGACGTGCAGCCAGCGCTGCGGGCGCTCGTCGTCGTCGACGGCCAGGACCGGGTAGTTCCCCGCAGGCTCGCGACCGGTCGAGACGACCACGTCGTCCAGCTGCAGGCGGGCGAGGTCGAGCAGCGACAGCCTGCGCACTGCGGTGCCACCGCCGACGAACTCGGCGACGAAGTCATCGGCGGGGTGGGTGAGGATCTCGTCCGGGGTGTCGTACTGGGCCAGCCGGCCGCCGGGCCGGAAGATCGCGATGCGGTCGCCCAGCTTGACGGCCTCGGTGAGGTCATGGGTCACGAAGCAGATCGTCTTCGCCACCTGCCGCTGGACCTCGAGGAACTCGTCCTGCAGGCGCTCGCGGGTGATCGGGTCGATGGCCCCGAACGGCTCGTCCATGAGCATGACGGGCGGGTCGGCGGCCAGGGCCCGGGCCACTCCGACGCGCTGCTGCTGGCCGCCGGAGAGCTGGCGCGGGTAGCGGTCGCGGTACTGGCTGGGTTCCATGCCCACGAGGTGCAGCAGCTCGTCGACGCGCGCGGTGATGCGCTTGCGGTCCCAGCCGAGCATCGCCGGGACCATCCCGATGTTCTGGCCGATGGACATGTGCGGGAACAGCCCGACCTGCTGGATGACGTAGCCGATGCGCCTGCGGAGCTGGTCGGCGTTGACGGCGGTAACGTCGTCGCCGTCGAGGATGACCCGGCCGGTGGTGGGCTCGACCAGCCGGTTCATCATCTAGAGCGTGGTGGTCTTGCCGCAGCCCGACGGGCCGATGAGTATGACGATGGCGCCCTCGGGCACCTCGAACTCCAGTTCCGCCACCGCAGGGTGATCCTGGCCGGGGTAGGTCTTGCTGACGCCCTCCAGCGCGATCATGGTGCGGGCAGCGGTCAAGGCCGGCCCGGGCGAGATGACCTGGGCAGTCTCAGACACGGATCTCCCTCGGCGTGGTGAGGCGTTTGACGATCAGGAACGCGATCTCGTAGCCCGCGGCGATGACGAGCGGGCCGAGCGTGCCCACCACGACCTGCGCGAAGCTCCCCGCGCCGCCGAGACGGGCGAGACCGTCCAGCAGGGGCTTGCCGAAGCCCAGGTCGCTGATGATGGCGGCGACCGCGGCGATCGAGATCATGATCAGCACGGATACCCGGATCCCGGAGAGGACCACAGGCCAGGCCAGGGGCATCTGGATGCGCACCATGCGGCGGACCGGCCCCATGCCGATGCCGCGGGCGGCCTCCAGCACGGCCGGGTCGACCGAGGACAGGCCCGCGACGGTGTTGCGCAGCACCGGATAGATCCCGTACAGGGTGAGCCCGACGATGGCCGGAGTAATGCCCAGCCCGAGCGTCGGCTGGAGCAGGCCGAACAGCGCCAGCGACGGCACGGTGAGCAGCGCCGAGGAGACCAGCAGGGCAGTCTCCTGCGTGCCGGCGCGGATCCGCTTCGACCACGACGGCGGCGTGAGGTTGTTGGTGTGCAGCACCAGCGCGAGCACCACCGCGATCACCGTGGCGATCAGCTCCGCGTAGAGGACGAGCAGGAAATGGCTTTGGGCGTAGAACTGGACATTCGCCGAGTTGGTGGACAAATAGTCGACAATGTCACCCACCGCAGCTCCCTCCCCGCTGTCGACCCGCCCGAGCGGGTCGTGTCCGGCACATTAACCACCGAGGAACGATCTGGCTGATCATGACGCGGAGTGTCGGGAGAACGGCGCAGTAGACCGTGGCGGTGGGTGGTTGCCGAGTCGCGCCGGCTGCGGCCTCGCCCTCTGGCGGCAGACCAGGCAGACGAGCTGCTCCGTATCAGGCCGGCGCCCTGAGGCGGCTGACACGGCTGAGATGACCTCACGCCTTGTGAATCCCATCGGAGCTCCCGAATCGACCTCACTTGCTCCGACGATCGATGAGGACGTCTCGTGTGCCGTGGCTGCACCGTGGCCTCCCGTGGTCGATCAGGACGACCACGGGCACGGCCATCGGGAGGCCACAGCGCTGGTGAATCTCTCCGTCGACCGGAATCGGCGGATGAGGAGCACGCTGCATGACCAGCACGAGGGATAACTCTTCGGCTCCACGGCGCGCATTCGCAGATCTCGACGGCCGCGGGGCCATCTCGGCGCCGACGCTTGCCGGAGTGGCCGGTGGGGTCGGCGTGACGACCGTCGCTCGCGCGCTCCGAGGACTTGACCGGGGTGTGTTCACTGGGCGCGCGGACGACGTTCTGGTATGCCGTGGCACCGGCGATTCGCTGGTGTGCCGGGCAACCTCGGCGGCCTGCCTTATTACGCATGATCAGGAGTGGTCGTCCACAAGGTCGCGTCGGGCGGGAACGCCTGGCCGAATCCGCCGCTGCGTGCCGAGCCCGGCGCCGAGGAAAGGGTTACTGCCTGCCGAGGAGAGGGTTACTGCCCGCTGACGAGACCCTCAGCGCCCGTCGAGGAAAAGTTAGCGCCTCAATGAGGGCAGCAACTGTCTCGTCAGCGGGCGGTAGGGGTCTCGTCAGCGTCGTTGCTTACTTGACGAGGACGCCGCCGTCGATGGGCAGGGCGACACCGGTGATGTAGCGCGACTCGTCGGAGGCCAGGAACAGCACGGCGTTGCTGACATCGATCGACTCGACCCACGGGATCGGGTAGAGGATCGTGTCACCGGAGGCCCGCGCGAAGTCCTCTTTCGTCGGGTGCTCGATGTCGGGGCTGAACAGGTCGTACATGCCCTGGTTTTGCACCATCGGCGTGTCGACCTGCGTTGGGTTGACCGTGTTGACGCGAATGTGGTGCTCCGCGAGCTCCTGGGCCAGCGTCTTCATGAGGCCGACGACGCCATGCTTCGCTGAGACGTAGTGCCCGACGCCGGTGTACGAGCGGAGTCCTGCGACGGATGACGTCAGCACGATCGACCCGCCGGTGCCCTGCTCGATCAGGTGGGGGATGGCGGCCTTGGCCGTGCGCCAGACACCGGTGAGGTTGATGTCGAGCATCTCTCCCCAAGTCGACTCCGACAGCTCGTGCGCCGCGCCGAACGACAGGATGCCGGCGTTGGCCGACACGATGTCGACGTGGCCCAGCTCGTTGACGCCGGCGTCCAGAGCCATCTTGAGCGAGTCGAAGTCGCGTACGTCCGCGGACGATGCGATGATGCGCCGTCCGAGTGCCTCGACCTGGCGGACCGTCTCCTGCATGTCCTCCTCGGTGGCCATGTGATAGGGCACCGTGTCGATGTCCTTCAGGGCGTCGACCGCGATGATGTCCGCGCCCTCCTGGGCAAGGCGGATCGCGTGGCTGCGACCCTGTCCACGTGCTGCTCCGGTGATGAAGGCGACCTTGCCCTCAACTCGACCTGTCATGGTCTGTCCTTTTCGTGTTGTGGCCATCGTGGCCGTGTGTCCTATGTGATGAGCACGCCGGCGTCGACCGGCAGGGCCACGCCCGTGATGTAGCGAGCCTCGTCCGAGGCCAGGAACAGCACTGAGTCGCTGACATCGCGAGGCTCCACCCACGGTATGGGCAGGGCGTTCATCTGCTGCGAGATCGGTGCGAAGTCCTCGCGCGCCGGTTCGTCGATGTCGGGGCAGAACAGCTTGTACATCGGCGCGTTCATGATCATCGGCGTGTCTACCTGGGTCGGATTGACGCTGTTGACCCGGATGTGGTGCTCGGCCAACTCCTGGGCGAGCGTCTTCATCAGCCCGTTGATGCCGTGCTTGGCCGCCGTGTAGTGGGCAATGTTCGCATAGCCCTTAAGGCCTGCAGCGGAGCTGGTCAGCACGATCGACCCGCCGTTGCCGCCGGCGACGAGGTACGGGATGGCGGCCTTGGTCGTGCGCCAGGTACCGCTGAGGTCGACGTCGATGATCTCGTGCCAGTCGTCCTCGGTGATCTCATGAGTCGGTGCCGGGTTGTTGACGCCGACGTTCGAGCACACGATGTCCAGGCGGCCAAGTTCGTCGACCCCGGCCTCCAGGGCTGTCGCGAGCGAGTCGAAGTCACGTACGTCCGCGACCGAGGCGACGATGCGGCGTCCGAGTGCCTCGACCTGGCGGACCGTCTCGGCGAGATCCTCCTTCGTCGCCAACGGATATGGGACGCTCGCGATGTCGGCGCACAGGTCGATCGCGATGATGTCGGCACCCTCCTCCGCGAGGCGGACGGCGTGGCTGCGCCCCTGGCCGCGTGCGGCTCCCGTGATGAACGCGACCTTGCCCGCGACCCGTCCGCCGGTCATTTGATCATCCCGTAGCGCCGTCGGTCGATCGTCAGTGCGACCGCGGCGATGACGACCGCTCCCTTGACCATCAACTGTGTGTAGGCGTCGACAGAGGTGATGTCCATGCCGGCGCTGAGGAGCACGATGACCAGCGCGCCGAGCAGGGTGCGGTGCGGGCCGCCGACACCACCCGACAGCGCGGTGCCGCCGACCACGATGGCGGCGATCGAGTTGAGCAGGCTGGGGTCGGCGCCCATGGGGACGCCCGTGCTGGCCTGGCCCGTGAAGATGATGCCGGCGATCGCTGCGGCCGCCCCAGCGAGCGCGAAGACCGAGAGCTTGACCGATCGCACGCGGACACCGCTCAGCCTGGCGGCGCGCTCGTTGCCGCCGACGGCGTACATGTGGCGTCCGAACGAGGTTGCGAATGCCATCGCGGTCGCGAGGCCGGTGAGCAGGATCGCGATCAGCGCGCCGTTGGGCACGTTGGGGATCGTCGAGTCGTTGACCAGCTTCTGCAGCAGGCCGGACTGGTAGGAGACCGGACCGCCGGCGGAGATCGAGTTGGAGATGCCGTCGAGGATCGACATCATCCCGAGCGTGACCAGGAACGACGGCACCTTTAGCAGGGTAGTGATTAGCCCGTTGAGCAGACCGACGAGTGCACCGACGCCGATGACCATGACGATCGCCAGCGGTCCGCCGAAGTCGTCGATCCAGGTGGCGATGAGGATCCCCGCCAGGGTGGCGTTCGCTGCGACGGACAGGTCGATCCCGCCGATCAGGATGACGAACGTACCCGCCAGGGCGACCACGGACAGGAACGCCATCTGGCGCAGGATGTTCTGTGCGGAGTCGACCGAGACGAACGCCGTGTTCTGCGACTGGAAGTAGATCACCAGGGCGACGACGGCAACCGCTGGGACCAGGACGTTGCGGTACTGGTTGAGTCGATCCAGGAGCCGGGGTCCACCGCTGCTGTCCGCGGACAGGCCTGGGGGAACGCTCTCGGGCGGTCTGGTCGGAGCTCTCTGAGTCACTGCATACCTCACATCATGTGCTTGATGACGTCGACCTCGGTCGGTTTGGCGATGGCGGGGGCAGCCAACTCGGCGCTGACCCGGCCGTCCTTCATGACGACGATCCGGTCGGACATCCCGATCACCTCTTCCAGCGACTCGGCGCACAAGAGCACGCCGATCCCGGTGGCGGCCATGTCGCGGATCAGGCCGTAGATCTCCTCGCGCGTGCCAACGTCGATGCCCCGGGTCGGGTCGTTGAGGACGAGCACGCGGCACGGCCGGCCCTGCCACCGCGCGAACACGGCCTTCTGCTGGTTGCCGCCGCTGAGCTCGCCGATCGGCGTGGACAGGGAGTTGGTCTTGATCTTGAGTCGCTTTGCGAGCTCGGCGGTGCGCGTACGTTCGGTCGGCAGCCGCAGCAGTCGCGACCACGGCGACCGGATCAGGTCCAGGAACCCTATTGAGATGTTGGAGCGGATCGACGTCGTCGAGAACAGGGAGTCGTGTGCCCGCTCGGGCGGTACGTAGAGCACTCCTTCGCGCACGGCCGTCGGCACGTTCCAGCGCGTACGGGCGACCCCGTCGAGCAGCAGGGTGCCGTGATCCAGGCGCTCGGCCCCGGCGACGGTGGCCGCCAAGGAGGACTTCCCCGAGCCGATCACGCCGGCGAGCCCCACGATCTCACCGGGGCGGATGACGAGATCGACGTCCTGGAACTCCCCGGTCAGGCCTGCTCCCCGCAGCTCCATGAGCGCGCCGTCCGAGCGCGCGCCGAGCTGCTCGTCCTCGCGGTAGTAGTCGGCGCTGCGCTCGGTGCCGACCATCAGCTCGTGCAGACGCTCGGCCGACACCCCGTCGTTGGGCAGCGTCTCGATCGCCCGGCCGTCGCGCAGCACCAGCAGGCGGGTGCTGATCTGCAGGACGTCCTGGAGGATGTGCGAGACGAAGATGAACGACACCCGGTCCCGCCACCGCTCGACGAGTGAGAAGAGGATCTCGACCTCGGTCTCGCTCAGCGCGCTCGTCGGCTCGTCGAGCAAGATCATCGGCGCCTCCGCGCCCGTGCCAGTCCGGGAGAACGCCTTCGCGATCTCGACGAGTTGGCGCTGGGGGTACGTCAGGTCGACGATGACCGCATCGGGACTGATGTTGTCGATGTGCAGGTCCTTGAGCAGGACCGCGGCGGCGTTGCGGAGCCGCCGACGGCGTCCCGGCCCTCGCCCGGCCACCGAGTTCTCGCGACCGAGGTAGATGTTCTCGTAGACCCGGAGCGAGTCAACGAGCGCCTGCTCCTGCACGACAACCGAGATGCCCAGGGCGCTGAGTGCCCGAGGGTCGCCCAGCGGCGCATCCTGCCCATGGACCTGCATGGTCCCGGCGTCGGGCCGGACGGTGCCGCTGAGCACGCCGATCAGCGTCGATTTGCCTGCGCCGTTCTCACCAATGAGCCCGAGCACCTCGCCGGGGCGCACCTGCAGCGACACCTCGCGCAGGGCGTGAACGGGGCCGTAGCTCTTGGAGACTCCGGTGAGACTGACTGTCGACATGGCTGCCATGGATCAGGCGACGAGATCGCTCTTGAACCCGAACAGCGGCCCGGACTTGAACGCCTCGTCGTACGTCTTGCGGACGCCCGCAATGTCGGCCGAGGCCCATGCCGAGTTGAGCTTGTACTGATCCTGCTTCACACCGGCGTAGTACTCAGTCGGGTCGATAGGGTTGAGCACCGTCTGGGGGTCCCACGAGTCGGGGTTGAGCGCCTTGCTCATCTTGGCCCAGTCGAACGGCAACTGATCGCTGTAGATCGTCTTGAGGACCGTCGACGCCGAGTCGGGGTTGACGAGCAGTGCGCCCTGGGCGAGGAACTTCTCCGGCAGGGAGAACTTGACGCCGTTGAGGGCGTCGAAGGTCGTGATGCCGAGGATGCCGGCGGTGAGGCCGCCGATCGTCGCGCTGGTGAGGTACTGCTTACCGTCGGCGATGAACTGGACGTTCTGCTTGTTGCCGTCGAAGCCGACGACAACCTTGTCCTTGATGCCCTGGGCGTCCAGCGCGGCGATGACGCCGGCAGCCTCGCTGTCGTTCTGCGCGAAGACCCCGACGAAGTCCTTGACCGACGGGAGGATATTGGTGAACGACTTGCGTGCATCCTCGGACGTCCAGTTGCCAGGGGGCGCCGTCACGATCTTGATGTTTGGGAAGTCCTTGAGCGTCTGATTGAGACCGGCGGTGCGTTGATCGTCGGCGGACGAGCCCTTCTGGCCGGGCACATGGATGATCGTGCCCGAGCCGCCCACCTTGTCGAACAGCGCCTTGGCGGTGGCCGCCGCGATCTTGGTCGACTGCGGAGTGACGAACCGGATCCACTTGTCGGCGTCGGCCGGGGTGTACCACGCCGGTGCGGTGTAGGAGCTGGCATAAAGGATGCCTGCCGCCTGGCACGCCTTCGTGACGGCGGCCGCCTGGGCCTCGGTCGCGGGGGTGCCGAAGACCGACTTCCCGCTCACGGCCTTGACGTTGCCGACCTGGCCGAGCGCGGTGTTGACGTTGCCCTGGTCCTCAAGCGAGTTTATCTCGACGCCGAGCGCCTTCATGGCCTGCTTGCCGCCCTCGTTGAATGCGACGAAGAAGTCGTTGGACAGGGTCGTCACCTGGCACCAGGCCTTGTCCTTGACCTTGCCGCCGGCCGCGGCGCCGCCTGCCTTGGCACTGCTGTTGCTGCCGCAGGCGCTGAGCCCGAGCACGATGCCCGCTGCACTGGCGGCCGCCAGGAACGATCGGCGTGAGATCGGGCTGACGAAGTGCCCGTTCCGAGCGACGTCGACGATCTTCGATTCGGCTGAAGCCATGGTGGTGTCCTTCTTCGCTGAAGCCATGGTGGTGTCCTACTTCGCAGGGCCGGCCTGGGGCCGTGGTGGGGATCTTCGCGGGGGGCGTCGATCGTGATGTGGCGGCTTTCAGCCGGTGGCCGTGCCCGGCATCAGGTGCCGGACGAACCAGGTGGTGGCGTGCTCGGCCGCGGTCGCGAGTTTGCTTCGATCGCTGTAGAGCGTCATGTGGGATGTCTGGGGAAGGACGACGAGCTCCTTTTTCTGCGTGGGGATGGCGTTGAAGCTCTCGATCTCCAGGTCCCACAGCGTGAGGTCGTCGCCCTCGGCGACGATCATCAGGGACGGCGTGTCGTAGATGCGGTCGACGAAGTAGTTGACGTCGTAGCCGAGGAGCAGGTCAACCGATTCCATCGTGCTGAGGTTCTGGTAAAGCGGCGCCTCGGTAGCTTGAAGCTGCGTGAACGTGGTCTTGGTCTCGGGGAACGGCCACGCGGACAGCTCGTTGTCGGGCTCCTCGCTGGCATGCGGGAGGTAGAGCCGCTTCGACGGGTCGTCATAGCGCAGCTTGCGGTCCTCCAAGATCGCCTTCCACAGTCGCCGCCAACCCATCGTCCCGTGGATGCGACGCATGTTGCGGTAGCCGTCGACCACCGGGATCTGGCTGACGATCGCCTTCACCCGCGGATCGGTCGCGGCCAGGATGAGCACGTGTCCGCCGGAGTATGAGATGCCCCAGGCGCCGAGTCGCTCGGCATCGATGCCGGGCGTGTGCTCGAGGAAGCTCAGTGCGCTCTGGTAGTCGCGGATCTGCGCCGAAGGGTCGAGATGCTGACGGGGTTCGCCGTCCGACACACCGAGGTTGCGGTAGTCGAAGACGAGGGCGGCGATGCCGGCCGCGGCGAACGCCTTGGCGTAGTACGGCATGACGAGCTCACGCACGTAGCACCAGCCGCCTGCCAGGACGACCGCGGGCGCATCATCGTCCGTCTCGGGACGGTAGAGCCAGCCGCGAACGGTCGTGCCCTCGCTCTGGAACTCGACATCTTCTCGTCGCATCGACGCTCCCTCGGTTGTCAGGATCAGGTGGAACCGAGCCGGTGCTCGGCATTTGCTCGGTGCTGCTGCGGGCATGATCGTGACCCTCACCACAGGCGCTGTCAAGTATCACTGGACAGTGCGGTGCGCGCGCAGGTACGGTCCCCGCGTTCGCTGCGGAGCCGGAGACGAGCACGGGAGATGGGATCGCGTCGATGGAGACCAAGGAGCTGATGGACGCCTTCGGCCGCATGTGCGTCATCCGGCACATGGAAAAACGCATCGCCGTCCTCTATGCCAACGATGCGATCCCCGGCTTCGTCCACACATCGATCGGGCAGGAGGCGTGCGCTGTCGGCGCGCTGTTCCACGCTCGTACCGAGGACGTCATCACCTCCACGCATCGCGGCCATGGGCACGTCCTCGCCAAGGGTCTCGAGCCGCGCCGCATGCTGGCCGAGCTGATGGGCAAGGAGACCGGCTCGTGCCGCGGACGCGGTGGCTCCATGCACGTGGCCGACCCGAGCATCGGCATCTTCGGAGCCAACGGGATCGTCGGCGCAGGGCTCCCCATCGCCGTGGGCGCGGCCTATGCGCTCAGATCCCGGGGCGCAGGTGACGTCGTCGTGAGCTTCTTCGGCGACGGCGCGGTGGCCACCGGCGCCTTCCACGAGTCGATGAACCTCGCTGCGCTCTGGCGGCTACCGATCGTGTTCTTCTGTGAGAACAACGGCTTCTCGGAGTTCTCCCGGGCGGAGGACCAGCACCCGGTCCCGATCCCACAGCGGGCTCTCGGCTACGGCATCGACGTCGTCGAGCTCGCCGGCAACGACGTCGAAGCCGTCACCCACGGCATGGGCGAGGTCATCGCACGCGTCCGGTGTGGAGAAGGCCCGATCCTCGTCGAGGCATCCACCGTGCGGGTCCATGGGCACTATGAAGGCGATCAGCAGCGCTATCGTGACGCCACGGTCCTGGCCGAGGAGATCGCCGCGGCCGATCCACTGACGCTCACCCGCACCCGGTTGCTCGCCCGGGGGGTACCCCCCGGGAAGCTCGAGACGATCGAGCAGGAGGCGCTGGCCACGGTCGACGAGGCCGAGCAGTTCGCCCGCGAATCGGCCGAGCCCTCACCGTTGTCGGCGATGGACTTCGTCTACGCACCCCGCCGACCGATCTCCGAGGTGCAGCCCGCGCCCCCCGAAGCGCCCCCCGTCTCCCAGTCCAGGATCCTGCGCCAGGCGCTGGGCGATGCCCTCGCGGCGGATCCCGCGGTGTTCCTCGCCGGGATCGACGTCGCCGGCGGCAACGTGTTCGGGACGACGCGGGGGCTCGCCGAGGCCCATCCAGGGCGCGTGGTGGACACGCCGATCGCCGAAACGGCGATCATGGGGCTGGGGGTCGGCGCCGCGATGGCCGGACTGCGCCCGGTCGTGGAGCTGATGTACCTCGACTTCCTCGGCGTCTGCCTCGACCAGCTGATGAACCAGGCGGCGAAGCTGCGCCTGATGACCGGCGGCGCGGTCACCGTTCCAATGGTCGTACGGACGCAATTCGGGTCGGGGCGGTCCTCCGGGAGCCAGCACTCGCAGAGCCTCGAGGCGATCCTGGCTCACATCCCCGGGCTCACCGTCGTGATGCCGAGCACGGGCACTGATGCGTACGGGCTGCTGCGCGCCGCGATCGAGGACGACAACCCGGTGGTGTTCATCGAGCACCGGCTCCTGTACGAGAAGAAGTCGCCCATGCCGGCCGACTCGTTCCGCATCCGGCTCGGCAAGGCCGCCATCGTCCGGCCCGGCACGGACGTGACGATCGTATCGTGGTCGCGGATGGCGACTCACGCCCTCGAGGCCGCGGAGACGCTGCAGGCAGAGGGGATCAGCGCTGAGGTCATCGATCTGCGCACGATCGTGCCGCTGGACCGCGACACGATCCTCGAGTCTTTCGCACGGACCAACCGCATGGTCGTCGCGCAGGAGGCGGTGACCGACTTCGGCGTCGGCGCCGAAGTGGCCGCGCTCGCCGTCGGTGCCGGGTTCTGGTCCCTCGATGCGCCGGTGCTGCGGGTGGGCGCCAGTTACTCCCCCGCTCCCTATGCGCCCGCCCTGGAGCGCGAGTGGGAGGCGGGACCGGCCGACATCGTCGCGGCCGTCCGCGAGGTGATGGCGTGCTGACCGCGACCCGGCCGCACGCCCCCGCAAGCGATGCGCCCTTACCGACGCTGGCCGAACGGCTGCGGGAGGCGGCCGCGCGACACCCCGACGTCGAGGCGGTGGTCGACGGTCAGCGCCGGCTGACGTTCCGCGAGCTCGAGGGTCTGGCCGAGACGTTCGCCGCCGCTCTGCAGGATCGCGGTGTCCACGCCGGCGACGTCGTCCTGGTGCAGCTGCCCAACTGGTGGGAGACGGTGGTCGCCACATGGGCCACCTGGCTCGCGGGCGGCGTGATCCTGCCGGTCGTTCCGATCTACCGGGCGCACGAGCTCGCTTTCATCATCGAGCAGGTACGTCCGTCCGTCGTCGTCGCCCCCCAGACCTACCGCGGCTATGAGCACGCGGCGCGGCTTCGCGAGTTGCTGAGCGCCGGGCGGCACGAGGCTCGTGTCATCGGTATCCGGATGGAGTCCGACGTCGCCGGAGTCGATCCGGTCGAGCCGCTGCTGGCCTCACCTCGACGCGCAGAAAGCCTCGACCCGGCGATCGGTTCCGGCGACACCGCGCTGGTGCTCTACACCTCGGGGACGACGTCGGCCCCGAAGGGCGCGCTGCACAGCCACCGGACGCTGCTCGCCGAGAGCGCGAGCATTCGCGAGCTCTGCCGGCTCGATGGGTCAGACCGCGTCTTCATGCCCTCTCCGCTGAGTCACATCACGGGTCTTTCGTACGCCGTCGTGCTCCCCACGGATGTGGCTTGTCCCGCCGTGCTTCTGGACCGGTGGGATCCCGAGGCGGCTGCGGATCTCGTCGAGCGGGAAGGGTGCACGTTCACGGTGAGCGCAACACCGGTCCTGCGCGTTCTCACCGATGCCTAGTCGGCGCGTACGGACACGCGGTCGAGCCTGCGTACGTTCATCTGCGGGGGCGCGGACATCCCGTCCGAGCTGGTGCGACGTGCGCACGCGGTGATGGGGACCGCCGTCGTACGGACGTACGGATCGACCGAGCTGCCGACCCTCGCCATGGCCGATCCCTTCGGCGACCTCGACGCGCAGGCCGACAATGAAGGTGGTGCCATCGGCGGCAACGAGATGATCGTTCGCCAGGACGCGGACCGCGTGAGCGAGCTGCTGGCCCGCGGTCCAGAGCTCTTCCTCGGCTACGTGGATCCCACGCTCAACGAGGCGGCGTTCACCGATGACGGCTTCTTCCGCACGGGCGATGCGGCCACGATCGAGGACGGGATCCTGCATATCTCCGGACGGATCAAGGACATCATCAACCGCGGCGGCGAGAAGTACAGCGCGGCCGAGGTGGAGTGGGCATTGCTGGGTCATGCTGCAGTCGCCGAGGTCGCGATCGTCGGCTACCCGGACAGGTACCTCGGCGAGCGGGCCTGCGCATTCGTCGTGCCGTTGGATCACGACCCTCCCACCCTAGACGACCTGCGCGAGCACCTGCTCTCTGCCGGTTTCGCAGTGCAGAAGGCACCGGAGCGACTCGAGATCGTGGCCGAGCTGCCGCGCACGGCCAGCGGCAAGATCCAGAAGTTCCGGCTGCGCGAGGGGCTAGGCTGGGCCGCATCGCCCGACGAGGTGGAGAGGCGGAGATGACGGCAACTGGGGGGAACGCATCCAGCGGCCGAACCAAGTCGACGAAGTCCAATGCCGCCAAGGCATCAGGCAGGACTCGTGCCGCGGAGCCGCGCCGCAAGGTCGACGGCGGGCTGGGATTGTCCGTCGGTCAGAACGTCCGCGCCGAGCGCGAGCGGCTCGGCATCTCCGTGCGCGAGCTGGCCCGCCGACTGGGCGTGTCCGCGTCGTTCCTCTCCCAGTTCGAGCTCGGCCAGAGCCGCGCCGCGGTCAACACCTTGTTCGCCATCGCCTCCGAGCTCAACCTGTCGCTCGACGAGCTGCTCGGCAGCAGCGTCGACATTTCGCGCGAGTCGGGGTCCACACTCAACCGGCGGCGGACGCTGGCGAACGAGGACGGCCAGGCCGCGTTCGAGGAGTACCTCTCCTTCCAGTCGGGTGTCCGGTGGAAGCGCCTGGCTGACATGCCGGCAGACCATCATGTGCAGTTCCTGCTCACCGAGTACGACCCGGGCTCCGATTCCGCACCGGGCGACTCGCCCCAGCGCCATCCGGGCGATGACTACGGCTACGTGCTCGAGGGCACGCTGACGCTCGACATCGACGGCGAGCGTCGCACCCTCAGCGCCGGCGAGGCGATCCATCTTCGTGGGGAGGTGCCGCACCGGCTCCGCAACGAGTCGGACGAGCTAGTCCGGGCGGTCTGGTTCGTCGTCGGCTGACCCCACCCCCGCAGAGGACGGGGTTGTGCCCCCTGAGGAGAGGGGGTTCGCTCCTCTGGCAGGGGGTAATTCGCTCCTCGAGCGGCAGTAACCGCGTCGGGTTCCATAAGTTGGCTGGGCCGGTGACGTGCGTCGATCGGCGCTCTCCAGCGGAGGAGAATGATCGTTCGCGTGTCGTTACGCCTGCTCTATCTGATCTTCATGGCACCCACAGGCCTCCGTCACGACCGCGAGTCACAAGTCCGGGTCAAGGTCCGCTAAGCGCTGTCAGGTGATCCGCTCGGGTACAAGGTTGCACGCCCCGGCGATCGCACGCGCGGCCGGCTACCGGTCTATTACTCGGGCAATAGCTCGCGCCGGATCCCAAGGGCTTCCGGCAGCGCGTTGTCCCGGTCGCGGGGATCTTCCCGAACACCCCGGCACCGAGCACCCGGAGATGGAATGCCCGTATCCCCGGAACCGTAAGAACTGTCGGAGCATCCCGAGGTCTGCCACGGGGCGGGGCTTCACAAGGCGGGGCCTCACATGGCCCCCTCATTTTGAGCCGCATCGCGGAGTGTGCTGTTGCTGGCGCCGACGCGA
>JAODNO010000118.1 GCA_025465235.1 Pseudonocardia sp. | reverse complement strand
CACTACGACCGGTTGCATCTGCACACCGTCCGCGGTCTGTCCGGCCTGCCGGGTTTTCCGATCCCCCGGGCGTACGGCCGTTGGGTCGCCCGCGACGACATGGTGCGGTACCTGGAGCAGTACAGCGATCACCACGGTCTCGAGGTCCGCACAGGCACGGCGGTCGAACGGATCGACTCCACGAACGGCGATGCCCGTTGGGTACTGCGCACCGCCGGGGGCAACGAGATATCCGCGCACTCGGTCGTCGTGGCCACCGGCAACAACCACACCCCGGAGCTGCCGGACTGGGCGGGAACGTTCACCGGAGCGCTGCTTCACGCCAAGGACTACCGCAATCCCGGTCCGTACGCCGGCCGCGATGTTCTCGTCGTCGGCGTCGGCAACACCGGCGCCGAGATCGCGGCCGACCTGGCTGCAGGTGGCGCTGGTCGCGTACGTCTTGCCGTCCGGACCCCGCCGCACATCGTCCGCCGTGACGTCGCGGGCTGGCCCTCCCAGCTCACCGGGATGTTGACGCGCCATCTGCCGGCTACCGTCGTCGACCGGGCGGCCCGATGGCAGGCCCGGTTGAGCATGCCGGACCTGAGTCCGTACGGGATGCCCCGGCCACAGGACGGCTTGTACACCCGAATCCTCACCGAGCGGGTGGTGCCGGTGCAGGACGTGGGAATCGTCGACGCGGTGCGGACGGGCAAGGTCGAACCCGTGGCGTCGGTGATCGGGTTCGCCGGGGCCGTGGTGCGACTGGCCGACGGTTCCGAGATCACCCCGGACGTGGTCATCGCCGCGACCGGCTACAGCCGGGGCCTGAACCCGATCGTCGGCCACCTGGGCGTCCTCGACGGGCGCGGCATCCCGAGGGTGTCCGGTGCGGCGGTGGCACCGGGCCTCTACTTCGCCGGCTACCGGATCTCGATCAGTGGAGCACTGCGCGACATCGCCACCGACGCCCGGCGGATCGGCCGGGCGATCGCCCGGGATGCCCCGGCGCCATGACGGCGGGCCCGGCCTCGGGAGGAACGTCGTACGGTGGGGTCATGGGCATCCTGGGCGAGCTGTTTCCCGGACGGAAGATCAGCGACGAAGGCGGCGAGGCGGGCGACGGCCAGCAGTGGCAGCTCGGCCCGATCGATCTCGACAACCGCGTGGTGCAGGTGCAGCGCGTCGAGGAGCCCGAGGAGGAGGCTCCGGACGCGCCGAGCTGATCCGCCGACCGCTCAGGCCAGCCCGGCGATGAGCTCCGCCACCCGGTCCGGCTGCTGGGCGTGCAGGTCGTGGTCACCCCCGTGGAACTCGACGAGCCGGGCGTGCGGCAGCGCGGCGACGGCCTCGGCGAGCTGCTCGCGCTTGCGCGGCGGGGTGGTGTCGCTGGTCGCCGCGAGCAACAAGGCCGGGGCACCGACCAGCGAATACAGTGTGCGCGGCCGGTGCCGGAGGGCGCTCCCGACGATCGCGCGGTGACGCTCGCGGCTCAACCACGGCGTGACGGTGCCGTCGGTGCGCACCCGGAGGTTGCCCAGCACGGCGTCGATCGCGGCATCGGTCCAGTCCGGATGCCCGGACCGCAGGCTCGATCGCAGCACCGAGGCGCCCATCCCGTCGAACCGGGGCGGGGCGAGCACGGCCCATGCCGCGTCGAGCGTGGACCACTGGTCACCGAGGTGCAGCCACCCGCCGTCGACCAGTGCGAGACCGTGCACCAGGTCGGCACGGTCGGCGGCGAGCTGGAGCACGACGTTGCCGCCCCACGCCTGCCCGGCGACCACCGGAGCCGTCCAGCCGAGGCCCGCACAGATCGCCGCCAGATCCCGGGCGGCGGCTCGTGTCGCGTCCGTCGCCGGGGCGTCGGGATCGTCCTCGTCGTCGGTGTCGGAGACGTCCACGGACGTCCCGTGCCCGCGCAGATCGACCGCCACCACCGGATGCCCGGCGGCGGCGAGCCGCCCCGCGACGCCGTCCCACAGCCGGGCGTTGGACGACAGACCGTGCACGAGCAGCACCGGTCGTGCAGCACCGCCCGGCCAGGACCTCGCGCCGAGCGCCACCGGCCCGGCGTCCACCATGATCACTTCGGGCTCGTCCACAACCGCGAGCCTAGGCCGCCCCGCGCTATCCACTCGCCGTTGCTGGGAGAATCACGGGTATGACCACCAGCCCCACCGACCGCCGCCCCCGGGTGCTTTCCGGTATCCAGCCGACCGCCGAGTCGTTCCACCTCGGCAACTACCTCGGCGCTATCCGGCAGTGGGTGGCCCTTCAGGACGACCACGACGCGTTCTACTTCGTCCCCGACCTGCACGCGATCACGGTCGAGCACGACCCGAAGACGCTCGCCGCTCGCACCCGCAACGCGGTTGCGCAGCTACTGGCACTGGGTCTCGAGCCCGACCGCTGCACCGTCTTCGTGCAGTCCCACGTGGCCGAGCACACGCAGCTGGAGTGGGTGCTGGGTTGCCTCACGGGATTCGGCGAGGCCAGCCGGATGACGCAGTTCAAGGACAAGTCGTCGAAGCAGGGTTCCGATCGGACCACGGTCGGCCTGTTCACCTACCCGATCCTGCAGGCGTCCGACATCCTGCTCTACCAGCCCGACCGGGTTCCGGTGGGCGAGGACCAGCGCCAGCACGTCGAGCTCACCCGCGACCTCGCCCAGCGGTTCAACTCTCGCTTCGGCAAAGCGCTCACCGTGCCGGAGCCGTACATTCTCCCGGGCGCGGCCAAGATCCAGGACCTGCAGGACCCGTCGGCGAAGATGAGCAAGTCGGCGTCGAGCCCGTCCGGGATCGTCGACCTGCTCGACGACCCGAAGGTGAGTGCGAAGAAGATCCGCTCGGCCGTCACCGACACCGAGCGGGAGATCCGCTTCGACCCCGAGGCCAAGCCCGGGATCTCCAATCTCCTGACGATCTACTCGGCGCTCACCGACCGCAAGATCTCCGAGCTGGAGGCGGACTACGCAGGCAAGGGCTACGGCGACCTGAAGAAGGACCTCGCCGAGGTCGTCGCGGAGTTCGTTGAGCCTCTCCGGGAACGGGTAAGAACCTACCTGGACGATCCGGCCGAACTCGACCGCGTGCTCGCCCGCGGCGCCACCCGAGCGCGGGAGGTCGCCGGCGCGACGCTGGCCGCTGTCCACGACAGGATCGGGTTCCTACCGCCGACCGGATGAGGTGAGCGCCGTGGCCGCCCCCGCAGTCAACGCAGACACAGCTGAGGGCGACCGTCGGCCGGAGACCAAGGCATCGAAGTTCGAGCAGCTACGAGCGCGGTGGGAGTGGCTCGACCACATCGTCCGCGCCGCAGAGCGCTACACCGAGCGGCACGGTGACCACTACGCAGCCGCGGTGGCGTACTTCAGCGTGCTGTCGCTGGTGCCGCTCGTCATGGTCGCGTTCGCCGTTGCCGGTTACGTGCTGTTCTTCCGTCCCGAGCTGCTGGCAGAGCTGCAGGCCGGGATCGCAAAGAACGTGCCGGCCGGGTTGGACACGGTGATCATGCCGATCATCAACGCGGCGATCGCGTCCCGTAACGCCGTGGGCGTCATCGGCCTGCTCGGCGCGCTGTACTCCGGGGTCGGCTGGATGTCGAACCTGCGCGAGGCGCTCTCGGAGCAGTGGGGCCAGGTGCCGGCGACTCCGGCCCTGCCCAAGCGACTGTTGTTCGACCTGCTCACGCTCGCCGGTCTCGGGCTGGCACTCGTCGGCTCGTTCGCGATCACCGGGCTGATGTCGGGGTTCGCCGCCACGGTGCTCGGGTTCGTCGGGCTGGCGGACGACGGCTGGGCACAATTCCTCCTCCGTGTTCTCGGGATCCTGCTCGGCCTGGCGGCGAACTGGCTCATCTTCCTGTGGGTGATCGCCCGCCTGCCGCGTGAGCACGCGACCATGCGGAGCGCAGCCAAGGCAGCGCTGCTGGGCGCCGTCGGTTTCGAAGTGCTCAAGCAGGTGATGACCTACTACCTCGGGGTCGTCACCAGCTCGCCGAGCGGGGCGATCTTCGGTCCGTTCCTCGGTCTGCTCGTGTTCGCCTACTTCGTGTCCCGGTTCATCCTCTTCGTCACGGCATGGGCGGCCACCGCGCGGGAGAACGAGCAGGAGGAACCCAACCCGGCGCCGGGGCCCGCGGTGATCCACTCCGAGGTGACGGTGCGTTCCGGCCCGAATAGCCGCACGGCCGCCGGACTCCTCGGCGCCGGCCTCATCGCGGGGCTGCTGGGCAGCCGCCTCCTCCTCGGCCGCCGCCGCGACTGAGCGCGCCCGCGAGTCGCCCCTGCCAGGCCCGCGAGTCGCCCGATTTCGGCCCGCGAGTCGCCAAATTTCCGTCCGCGAGTCGCCCCTTCTAGGCCCGTGAGGCCCCCGATTTCGGCCCGCGAGTCGCCCTGTTACGTGGGCGGATCGCCCGTGCTCGGTGTCAGCGGCGGGACCGGCGGCGCAGCGTCATGGCGAGTGCCGCCGTCACTCCGAGGGCGACGGCGACGGCGACACCGATCGGCAATGCGGGAAGGGGCGCCGCCACGCTCGACGCCGGAGCGCGGACGATCGCGGGTTCGCTCGGGGTCGGAGCGACCACCGGCAGCCGGTCCACGAGCATCCCGACCGCTGAGGCGCCGACCGGCTGTGCGAATCCCCAGTCCAGCAACGCCGCCGCCTGCTCCCACATCGGCACAGGCCGCTGCTCGCCGCGCATGAGTGCGACCACAAGCCGTCGCCCGCGGCGCTCAGCAGCGCCTACGAAGGTGTGCCGCGCCGCGTCGGTGAACCCGGTCTTGCCCCCGAGCGCGCCGGGATAACGCGCGAGCAGCGTGTCGCTGTTGGACATCTCGAATCCGGGCCGCCCGCTGTAACCCGGCAAGGCGACGGAGGGTGCAGCAATCGTGCTGGCGAACAGCCGGTCTCGCATCGCGACACGGAACAGCAGCGCGAGGTCGTAGGCCGACGTTGCCATTCCCGGCCCGTCAAGCCCGGATGTCGTGGCCGGGAAGGTGTCCAGCGCACCCAGCTCATTGGCCAATGCGGACATCGCTGTGAGGGTCACGGCGTTGCCGCCGAGGGCGCGGGCGAGCGCCTGAGCGGTGTCATTGCCGGAGCTGAGCAGCAGGCCGGCCAGCAGCTGGCGCACGGTGTACTGCCCGCCGGGCCCGATGCCCGCCTTGCTGCCCTCGATCTGGAGATCCTCCTGGGTACCTGCGACCACCGCGTCCGGGTCGAGGCGCCGCAACGCGACGAGCGCTGTGAGCACCTT
>JAODNO010000607.1 GCA_025465235.1 Pseudonocardia sp. | reverse complement strand
GGTCAACTCGTTCACCGGCCAGGACTTCTCGCAGATCGAGAACGCCTTCTGCCGGCTGGTCGACGAGACCACCCAGGACGAGCTCGCGCGCTACGAGCTCACGGGTTCGGGGCGCCATAACGCGCAGCTCATGGCCAAGGTGGGCCGGGGCGACGGCGGCGGCTGGACGATGACCGCCATCGGCGCCACCGCCTCCGGACGCACCTTCCAGGACCTGGTGCCTGCCACCGCGGGCCACCTCTGACCGTACCCGTCTCCGCGAACGGGATCGCCCCGGCGCAGCTCGCGCCGGGGCGATCTCCCGTATTACAGGTCGAACTCCGACGGCGCGATGCCGACTGCATTGCACGACTCGCGGACGGCCTGCATCTCGTTCTTGTCGAAATTGCCGTCGGATCCGCCGATGATGATTCCGACCTGGATCACCGCGCGGGCGGCGTCGGGCTTGGACTTCAGCTTGGAGAGGGCCTGGATGGCCTCCACCTTGCCGAAGTCGTAGTCGGTCTCGAGCTTTCCGGAGTAGTGGTTGAACCGCTCGAGCAGCTCACTGGCCGGGAAGATCGACAGCACGTCGTTGTTGCTGATGAATCCGGCGGTCTTGCGGCGCTCCTCCGCACTGATGGAGCCGTCGGCCGAGGCGATGAGCGCGCACATCGCCATGCTCGCATTGGCGAAGTCCTTGTTCTTGAACTTGCCGACCTGCGTCTTCGCCTGCGATGACATGTCCTGTGCACGTTCTTTGAGCTGGTCCCACAGCGCCATGAATGCATTCCTCCTGTTGGTGAATTTCTTGGTCACACCCTGCCGGAAACGGACAGGGCGACGATGCCGGCGCGGTCGCACAACCAGGTGAGCAGCTCGGCCCCTGCCGCCGCGCCGGTCGCGGTCGTGACGGCCAGGTGTGGCCGCGCGAAGCCGGTGTCGGCGAGCTCGCCGTGCGCCGGGCGGATCGCGAGGTCGGCTGCATCGAGCAGGTCGGCGTCGAGCAACGAATCGCCCGCGGCCAGCATCTGTTCGGCGCCGGAACGGCGGAGCACCTCGGCCGCGGCCGACGACTTCGTCAGGCCGACGGGCACGGCGTAGACCTTGCGGCCCTGCATCGAGACCGTCCAGCCCCGGGGGCCGCACCAGGCAGCAAGCGCCTCGACCCAGTGGGCGGGTAGGGAGGGCCGGTCCACCACGGCGTAGCAGAAGAGGTCACCCGCAGTGCGGAGCCTCAGCACGAAGGTGCCGCCAGTTGCCCGCATGTGGGCGTCGACCTCCGCGAGCGGTGCGCAGCCCGCGAGCCGATCGTGCACGGTGGCGCTCCACCCGGGGTCGATCTCACCGTCGACGAGGAGGTGTCCGCCGTTGCTCGCGATGGCGAACCGCGCAGGCGGCCCGGGCAGGTGCACGCGGGCGAGCTGCTCGGGTGTGCGCGTGGTGGTCGGGACGACGATGGCGGCGTCCTGCAGTGCCCTGAAGGCGTCGACGGCATCCTCGGTCATGAACGACTGCGGCACTCCGTTGTAGACCTCGACACAGAGCAGCCGCGGTGCGTGCTGGTCGGGGCCGCGCAGGCCGAGGGCCGCCGCCGAGTAGATCGTGGTGCGGTCGAGGTCGAGGCAGGCGAGCGGCCGGGACCCTGCGGTTGTCCCTGTGGTGGTCACGGTGGTCATCTCCGTGGTGGTCTCCGTCGTCACAGCGCTACCGCCAGGCCGTCGGCGCCGGTCGCGGCGCGGGTGTAGCGGGGGTGGATCAGCCCGACGCAGGTGTAGGGGAGGCCCACCACCTCCTCGACCGGCACGCCCCGGCGCTGAGCCAGCAGCAGGACGTGTGCGAGGTCGGCGGTAGGCGCGCCGGACCGCACCAGGACCCTCCACGGCACCCGGCGCAGCAGGACTCTGGTGGTCTCGCCGACGCCGGGCTTGACGAGGTTGGCGTCGCCGATCCCGTAGGCCTCGACGATGCGCTCGATGGCTGCCTGACCGGCATGGTCGGCGGCCCGCTCGGGTGGGGCCGTCGTGTCGCTGACCCGGGGGAACTCCGCCGTGACGACGTCGAGGAAGTCGTTCGAGACGTCCGATTCGGCGAGGTGCGCGTAGAACTTGGCGCCGTGGTACTGGCCGGGGCCGAGCAGGCGCGGGTTGAGCACGGTGCGGGACACGAGACCGGAGACCGTCGAGTTCAGGCAGGCCGAGGCGATCAGCCAGTCGTCGCGGGTGCCGAACGTGGTGACGCAGCGCCCGGGATCGGCAAGCACCGCGAGGTCCGGGTCGAACCGCACCCCGGTGTCACGCTCGTGCTCCGCCACGGCCGCGGCAAGCTCCGCTGCGATGGCCCCCTTGCCCGTCCAGCCATCGACGAAGACCACCCGGGCCGGGTCGTGATGCTCAGCGAGGTGGCGCAGGGCGAGCTGGTCGATGCCACGGCCGCGGACGATCGACAGCGCGTAGTGCGGCAGGTCCAACCCGTGCGCCCACGCCGCCCAGCGCCGCAGCAGGACGCCGACCGGGGTGCCCGCACGGGCCAGCGACACGAGTACGACATCGGCGCCGCGCTCGCGCAGCACCATCTCGGTGACCGTGCCGACGGCCCGCGCCAGCCGTGGTGCGGTGGCGGCCAGCGCGGAGCGGTACAGCTCCAGGTAGGCCGCGTCCGGCTGGTACTCGTGGGGGAGCGACTCCGCGTAGTGCGCACCGCCGCTCTGGATGGCCTCCTCGCGTTCCTCGGTGGGTGCTTCCAGCGCCACGTCCGAGAGATCGGTGAGCAGCCAGCCGACGTCCTCCGGTGCGTAGCTGCCGAAGGTGGGACCGCGCAGGGGAGCGGGGCTCGGTGGGGTCACGGGGTCACCACCACTGTCGTCCGGCGAGTGTACGGAGCGAGGGCGGGGAGCAGACCCGAACGCAGCGCCGGGGTGTCGGCCGGCGGGTCAACGACGACGAGCACGTGATCCCACCGTGGGGTCCCAGTGCCACCGCCGACGTTGTAGGCGAAGCGGGGTCCCGGACCGTCGGCGGGGTCGTCGTGGGCAGGGAAGGTGATGCCGCTGGTGAGCGCGTATCCCTCCGCCGGCACCACGACCGCTGGCGAGCGAGTGGTGCTCGAGAAAGCGATGTCATGCCCGGCGTCGGCGAGGGTCTGGGCCAGCCGAAGCGGCAGTTGCATGAGCTCCTCGGTGCCGAGCACCAGGGTCTGGTCCTCGGGAACGAGCCCGGCGGCCTGCGCAAGGCCCGCGGCGAGGCGGGGCAGCGAGTCGGCGAGCTCCCGGTGGTCACGGAAGCCGAACCCGTGCCGCCCACCGACGGCGAACCCGGCCGGCCATCCGAGCTCCCCGAGCGCCACCCTCCCCACCGAAGGGTCGGGTGCCTCGCCGAACTCCGCGCCCGGCTCCGTGCCGAGCTCGGCGCGGAGTTGGGCGGCGCGCTCCGCGAGGTCGGCGGGTAGCTCGATGGCGGCCTCGGCGAGCGCGACGACGTCCAGCCGGGCGCCCAGCGCGGCCACGCCGTCGACGAGCTCGCTCCCCGGCGGCCGGACGTCCACGAGCGTTGCCACGACGTAGTGCTCGCGCGGTGCGGTGCGGTGCAGCGCGACGATGGTGTTCAGGGCGGTGCGCCCCGTGCTGAGCTCGTCGTCCACCAGCACGAGCGGCCGTCCGCCGTGCAGCATGGCGGGGTCAGCGGGTAGCAGCAGGTGGTGGGTGGCGTGCGAATGCTCCTCCGTGAACCCGCCCGCGGCGGCGTAGCCGGGTACCGGGCGACGGGTGGAGTGCAGGTAGTCGGCCCCACCCAGGCCCTCGGCGACACAGTGGCCCAGTGCGGTGGCCGTCTCGGCGAAGCCGAGGACGAGCGCGTCGGGTGCGGTCCGGATCGTCCGCTCGGCTCCCGCGTGGAGCATGGCCGCTGCACCGCGGTCGCCCCGGACGGCGGCGTGGAGCGTCTCCACCGGCACCGACCGGGCCGGTCGACCGGCCAGCGCGTCGGCCACCAGGCCGCCCAGCAGCAGCCCGGCGGCGCGAACCAGCCGGGGGTCGGTGGGCACGTGCTTGCCGAGCACCCGCGACACGAGCAGCTGCGCGCGGCGCGGGTTGCGGCGCAGTGCCAGGCCGAGCAGCACGGTGGGATCGACCCCCGGGCGGGTGGGCCGCAACCGGACGCCGAGCCGCTCGACGGGAGGTGTGCGCGGCTCGCTCGCGACCTCGCTCACCGGGGCAGGCTCGCTGCCAGCAGGTCGACGAACGAGACGTTGTCGGCGGCCACCCCGAACGCCTGTGCCCGCAACATCGTCAGCCGGGCCCACGCGGTGTGGGGACCGATCTCGTTCATCTTGTTGCGGTGGCCGGACGCCAGCACGCCGCCCGCCCGGCCCGCCTGCAGCACGTCGGAGGCATCGCGGTGCTCCTCGAACGAGACGACCGACAGCGCGTTGACGACGGCGACGTGGCTCGGGTGGATGGCCGTCTTGCCCGTCAGCCCGTTGGCCCTGTCGAGCGAGACCTCCCGGATGAGCCCGTCGATCGCCCTGCCCACGAGCCTGCCGCGCAGCTCCGGCTCGTTGTGCTCGGCGAACGGGGAGAACCGCAGCTGCGGTTTGAAGATCCGCTCCACGCCGGCGAAGTACTCCCACACCGGGCCGGTGACGGTGAAGCCGCTGCCGTCGGCCCGGCCCAGTACGTTGACGACATCGGAGATCAGGCTGCTCACGACCTTGACATCGTAGATCGACAGGTCCGGCGAGCGGCGCAACCCGTAGAGAGCGCACAGATCGGTGGCTCCCAGGCGTACCGCCAGGATCCGGCGCCGGTCACGGTGCAGCAGGGCGCGCAGGCGGGTCAGCTCGTCGACGCGGGTCTCGGCGTAGAGCACGGCGCCCGACTCGATCACGGGCATCGCCAGCAGCGCGGTGCCGGCCATGCGGTCGGCGTCGTCGAGGGCGTGCAGGTACTCGGTGCCGGTGGCCGCGGTGAACTTCGGCATGACGAAGCCGTCCAGGACCGCTGCGGCCGGCCCGAGCCGCGCCACCAGCTCCGGGATCTGCGCCGCATGCCGCACCCGGACGAACAGGATCGGCGGCTCACCCTGCGGATGCTCGTGCAGCTCCGTCAGGGCCGCCACGAGGTTGGCCTCGCCCTCGGCCACCTGCTCGTCCGCGATCGAGTCCTCCAGGCAGGCGACCACCGACGTGACGCCGGCGGCCGCCTGCTTGGTGATGTCGGCGGCCAGGGCGGGCCGGGTCGCCGGCATGTAGAGCGTGGCGCCGAGCGCGACCGAGAGCAGGTCCTGCCCGCTGTCGCGATGAAACGGCTCCGGTGGTGCCTCGAACAGAGCGTCCGTCTCGGACGCGCTCAAGTACCCGAAATGCCGCACGGGTGCAGGCCCTCTCACAGTCGTCCGGTCTGGGGGGTACGGGAGCGCGTTCGGTCGGTGCGGGCTACTTGCGCCCGCGCGCCCACTCCATCCCCCAGCCGTACGCGTCGTCGACGTCTGCCTGCCCGCCGCGGATGTAGCGCACCTCGCGGCGCACCACCATCTCACCGCCCTGGTTCTCCAGCATGGCGATCACGCACGTCGGCGAACCGGTGTCGTGCTCGTCGAGCCGGACCTCGATCTCGGGTCCCGACGCCGGGTACAGCGTGACGACGCCGTCCGCGCCCGCCCAGTTCGGCGTGCCCTCGTAGATGAACGCGAACACGAGGATCCGGCGGATCTCGTCGACCCGGGACAGGTCGATGAACATGTTCTCGCCGCCCGCAGCGGAGCCGGAGCGGTCGTCGCCGTCGAGCCGGATGATCGGCGGGCCCTGGTACGGCGCCTGGAACGCGTTGCCCAGCGCCTGCACCACGCCCTTGCTGCCGTCGCTGAACTCCCACAGGCAGGCCAGGTCCAGGTCGATCGACGATCCGCGCCGCTTGCCGAACAGGCCGCCGCGCCCCTTCTGCTCGCCCGCGCTCCACTGCAGATTGACCCGCAGCTGCCCGCCGGTGCCACCCCGCTTGGTGAGCGAGACGCTCGGTGCGGACTTCGTCAGGGTGACCTTCGACAACGACACCCCTCCGCCGGTCGTGCCGGCCGCGGGAGGTGTGGACGACGGCCGCTTGGTGTAGTCGATGGCCACCGCGGGTCAGACGTTGACGCCGAAGTCGCGGGCGATCCCCGCGAGGCCCGAGGCGTAGCCCTGGCCGACGGCGCGGAACTTCCACTCGGCGCCGTTGCGGTAGAGCTCCCCGAAGACCATCGCGGTCTCGGTGGAGGCGTCCTCGCTGAGGTCGTAGCGGGCGATCTCGGCTCCCCCTGCCTCGTTGACCACCCGGATGAAGGCGTTGCGGACCTGGCCGAAGCTCTGCGAGCGCGAGTCGGCGTCGTAGATGCTCACGGCGAACACGATCTTGTCGACCTCAGGGGCCATACCAGCCAGGTTGACCTTGACCTGCTCGTCGTCGCCTTCGCCCTCGCCGGTCAGGTTGTCGCCGGTGTGCTCGACGGTGCCATCGGGGGTGGTGAGGTTGTTGAAGAAGATGAAGTGCTTGTCGGAGACAACCTTGCCGTCGGCGTTGGACACGATCGCGGAGGCGTCCAGGTCGAAGTCGCTGCCGGTGGTGGTGCGGACGTCCCAGCCGAGGCCGACGATCACGGCCGTGAGGCCGGGGGCCTCCTTGGTGAGGCTGACGTTTCCACCCTTGGTGAGGCTGACGCTCACGTGATTGCTCCGAATCTGTTGGTGGGGGCAGCTGCCCCCCGCGGCCGAGTTGATCCCACCCGACCTTATCGGGATATACCGGACGGACTGAACAAGTCCCACCACGGCAACGGGAGACGGTGGTCGGCGGTTCCCGTGCTGACGCGATCCGGTGCGGCCGGCGCGCGGAACTGTCGGGGGACGGTCCTAGACTCGCGGTCGATGAGCCCCGCCACCCGCACTCCCCAGAAGCCGGCCTCCCAGAAGCCGGTTGCCCAGAAGCCGGCCGCGCCGACGTCCACCGGGCGGCGGCTCCTGCTGCTCGACGGGCACTCGCTGGCGTACCGCGCGTTCTTCGCGCTGCCCGCGGAGAACTTCCGTACCGGCACGGGGCAGACCACCAACGCGGTCTACGGCTTCACCTCGATGCTCATCAACCTGCTACGCGACGAGCAGCCCACCCACCTCGCGGTCTGTTTCGACGTCTCGCGCACCACGTTCCGGTCGGATCGCTACGCCGAGTACAAGGCCAACCGCTCCGCAACGCCCGACGACTTCCGGGGCCAGGTCGACCTCATCAAGGAGGTGCTGCGGGCGCTCGCCATCCCGGAGTTCGGCGTCGAGGGCTACGAGGCCGACGACCTGATCGCCACCCTCGCCACGCAGGCCGAGGCCGAGGGCTTCCAGGTATTGATCACCAGCGGTGACCGCGACGCGTTCCAGCTGGTCAGCGACGACGTCATGGTGCTCTACCCGAAGCGTGGGGTGTCCGATCTCGGCCGCATCGACCCCGCCGAGGTGATGAACCGCTACGGCCTCACCCCGGCGCAGTACCCCGATTTCGCAGCACTGCGGGGCGACCCGAGCGACAACCTGCCGAGCATCCCGGGCGTCGGGGAGAAGACCGCCGCCAAGTGGGTCCGCGAGTTCGGCTCGCTCGCCGAGCTCACCGACCGCGTCGACGAGGTCAAGGGCAAGGCGGGCGACGCCCTGCGCGCCCATCTGGCAGGCGTGCTGCTCAACCGCCAGCTGACCGAGCTGATCCGCGACGTGCCGCTCGAGGCGCGGCCCGCCGATCTCGAGCTGCGGCCGTGGGACCGCGACGCGGTGCACCGGCTGTTCGACGAGCTGGAGTTCCGTGTGCTGCGCGAGCGGCTGTTCGCCACGCTGCAGAGTGCGGAGCCGGAGGCCGACGGTGGCATCGAGGTGCAGGGCGGCGCCATCGAGCCGGGGGGTGTGCGGGCCTGGCTCGACGCGTACGCCCGCGACGGCCGCCGGGTCGGCCTGGCCTTCCACGGCATCACCGGCGGGGCCACCGCAGGCGACCTGGCCGGCATCGGGCTCGCTGCGGGCGAGCCCACGGTCGAGGCCAGGGCGGACGGGGCGGAGGCCGGTGTCCCACAGGCCGGCTACCTCGACGTCACCGTGCTCACGCCCGACGACGAGGCCGCGCTGGGGGAGTGGCTCGCCGACCCCGCCGTTCCGAAGGCGGCCCACGACGCCAAGTCGGCGTTGCACGCGCTGCGCGGGCGCGGCTGGAGTCTGGCCGGGCTCACCAGCGACACCGCCCTCGCCGCCTACCTCGCCCGGCCCGGCCAGCGCAGCTTCGACCTGGCCGACCTCGCGCTGCGCTACCTGCGCCGCGAGCTGCGGGCCGACGGCGAGGCCGAGGACGGCCAGCTGTCGCTGCTGGGGGGCGAGGAAGAGGCCGACGCGGCGCGTGCACAGGCGCAGATGATCGCCGCGTCCGCCGTGGCGGAGCTGGCCGACGCCCTCGACGCCGAGCTGGCCGAGCGCGGCGGCACGGAGTTGCTTGCGGAGCTCGAGCTGCCCCTGGAGTTCGTGCTGGCCGACCTGGAGAAGGCCGGCATCGCGGTCGACGGCGACGCCCTGGCGGCGCTGGAAGCCGAGTTCGCCGCCCAGGTGAAGCAGGCCGCACAGGACAGCTACGCCGTGATCGGCAAGGAGATCAACCTCGGCTCGCCGAAGCAGCTGCAGACCGTGCTGTTCGACGAGCTCAACATGCCGAAGACCAAGCGCACCAAGACCGGCTACACCACCGACGCCGACGCGCTGCAGACACTGTATGAGCAGACCGGGCACGAGTTCCTCTCCCACCTGCTGCTGCACCGCGACGCCACCCGGCTCAAGGTCACCGTCGATGGCCTGCTCAAGTCCGTGGCCGACGACGGGCGGATCCACACCACCTACAGCCAGACGATTGCCGCCACGGGCCGGCTGAGCTCCACCGAGCCCAACCTGCAGAACGTGCCGATCCGCACGGCCGCAGGCAGGCGGATCCGCGAGACGTTCGTGGTGGGCCCGGAGTACTCCGAGCTGATGACGGCCGACTACAGCCAGATCGAGATGCGGATCATGGCGCACCTGTCGGAGGACGCCGCGCTGATCGAGGCGTTCCGGTCGCGGCACGACTTCCACGCCGAGACCGCCGCCCGCGTCTTCGGCTGCGAGCCCACCGAGGTGTCGCCCGAGCAGCGCGCCAAGATCAAGGCGATGAACTACGGCCTGGCGTACGGGCTCTCCGCATTCGGGCTCGCCGCGCAGCTGCGGATCTCCACCGAGGAGGCCCGCGGGCTGATGGACGAGTACTTCAAGGGCTTCGGCGGGGTGCGCGACTACCTGCGCAGTGTCGTCGACGTCGCCCGCAAGGATGGGTTCACTGCCACGATCATGGGCCGTCGCCGCTATCTGCCCGACCTCACGAGCGACAACCGGCAGCGCCGGGAGATGGCCGAGCGGATGGCGCTCAACGCGCCCATCCAGGGCAGTGCCGCCGACATCATCAAGGTTGCCATGCTCGGTGTGCACCGCGCGCTCTCCGACGAGGGGCTGCGCAGCCGGATGCTGCTGCAGGTGCACGACGAGTTGGTGCTCGAGGTGGCCGACGGCGAGCGTGCCTCGGTCGAGACGCTGGTGCGCCGCGAGATGGCCGCGGCGGCGCAGCTGAGCGTGCCGCTGGAGGTCTCGGTGGGCTACGGCCGCAGCTGGGACGACGCGGCCCACTAGGAGACGAGCCCGACCTTGTGGACCGTATTCACGGATCGCGAGCACGTCCTGCGATGGGCGTGGCAGGCGTATCCACGCAGTCGACAGCGGATGCATGCAGTACTGGAGGCGGACCGGCGGCCGGTGGTGGTGCCCTGTGTACCCGGCGGGACGTCCACGCCTCGCTTGCCGGACCGGTAACCGCCGGGCGCTAGCGACGACCCACCGGGCCGCTTTGCGCGTCGGCTCTGGTCCTCGCGACCCGGTGGATCCTGCGATGACCCGAACGGGTGCGCAGACCCGCCGGCTCAGACGCTCAACGGAGCGGGGGCACGAGCCATGAGGACGCGGGCCGGGGGCAGGTTGTGCCAGACCACGGGACCGACGAGCCGTCACCTACCCGGCGAGCATGCGGTAGCCGCGCGGCGACGGGGACTACTAGTCCACCGTGGCGAAGGCCCTGCGAGCCGCGCCCAGCCGCACGGCCTCCACCCTGCGGCGCTGGTTCCGGGCGCGCTCTGCCAAGGTGGGCAGGTCGACCGCGCTGAGCTGCGGGTGGGCGGCAACCACCTCCATCA
>JAODNO010000083.1 GCA_025465235.1 Pseudonocardia sp. | reverse complement strand
AGGCCGACGTCTGCGAGATCTACACCGACGTCGACGGCATCTTCAGCGCCGACCCGCGGATCGTCCCCGACGCCCAGCGCCTCTCCAGCATCACCTACGAGGAGATGCTGGAGATGGCTGCATGCGGTGCGAAGGTCCTGCACCTGCGCGCTGTCGAGTACGCGCGCCGGTACGGCGTCCCGCTTCGGGTGCGTAGTTCCTACAACGACAAGCCGGGGTCGCTCGTCAGCGGCTCGATCGAGGAGATTCCCGTGGAGCAGGCGATCATCACCGGGGTCGCACACGACCGGTCCGAGGCCAAGATCACGGTGACCGGGGTGCCGGACACCCCCGGCATGGCCGCCCGCATCTTCCGCACGGTGGCCGACGCCGAGATCAACATCGACATGGTGCTGCAGAACGTCAGCCACTCGGGCGCCCGCCGCACGGATATCACGTTCACGCTGCCGCGCACCGATGGTGCGCGTGCTGTGGCCGCCCTCACCGCGGCGCAGCCGGAGATCGGCTTCGACGAGGTGCTGCACGACGCCGAGGTCGGCAAGGTCTCGCTGGTCGGGGCGGGCATGCGCAACCACCCTGGAGTCACCGCCACGTTCTGCGAGGCACTGTCGAACGCCGGCATCAACATCGAGACCATGAACACCTCCGAGATCCGGATCTCCGTGATCTGCCGGGTGGAGCAGCTCGACGACGCGGTGAGCGCCCTGCACGCCGCGTTCCGGCTCGGGGGAGCGGAGCAGGCCGTGGTGCACGCTGGGAGCGGACGATGAGCGAGTTCACGAATGAGTCGCCGGGGCAGGGTGCCTCGGGCCGCGGGCCGGTCGTCGCGATCGTCGGCGCCACCGGAGCCGTCGGAACCACGATGATCGACATCATCGACGCGCGCCCGTCGGTGCCGTGGTCGGAGATCCGGCTGGTGGCCTCGGCCCGCTCGGCGGGCCGGGTCCTGCGGGTGCGCGGGCAGGACGTCACCGTGCAGGCGCTCGCTCCCGAGGTCTTCGACGGGGTCGACGTCGCGCTGTTCGACGTGCCCGACGAGGTGAGCGCGGAGTGGGCACCGATCGCGGCCTCCCGCGGGGCCGTGGCCGTCGACAACTCCGGGGCGTTCCGCATGGATCCCGACGTCCCACTCGTGGTGCCCGAGGTCAACGCGGACAAGACCGCCGAGCGGCCCAAGGGGATCATCGCCAACCCCAACTGCACCACGCTGTCGATGATGGCCGCGATGGGTGCGCTGCACCGGGAGTTCGGTCTGGAGGCGCTCGTCGTCGCCTCCTACCAGGCAGCCTCTGGGGCGGGGCAGAGCGGGATCGACCGGCTCTACGCGGAGCTCGCCGCCGTCGGCGGCCAGGAGGTCGGGATGCGCGGCGGCGACGTCGCGCAAGCACTGGCCGAAGCCGGCCTCGACCCCGCCGCGTCGCCGTTCCCGGCGCCGCTCGCCCTCAACGTCGTGCCGTGGGCGGGCTCTCTCAAGGACGACGGGTGGTCGTCGGAGGAGCTCAAGGTCCGCAACGAGGCCCGCAAGATCCTGGGCATCCCCGACCTCAAGGTCTCGGCCACCTGCGTGCGGGTCCCCGTGGTCACCACGCACTCCCTCGCCGTGCACGCCACCTTCGCCATGGAGGTCTCCGTGGAGGCCGCCCGCAAGGTCCTGGGCGAGCAGCCCTCGATCGTGCTGCGGGACGACCCGGCGGCGGGAGAGTGGCCCACTCCCGCCGACGCCGTGGGTGGTGACCCGACCTGGGTCGGCCGGATCCGGCAGGCGCTGGACTTCCCGAACACTCTCGAGCTGTTCCTGTGCGGCGACAACCTGCGCAAGGGTGCCGCGCTCAACACCTACGAGATCGCGGAGACGGTGGCAGCGCGTCTCTAGCCGCTCCGACGCGGGGATTTCCGGCGTCCTGCGTCGGCGCTGTGAACGATCTGCTGGTGGGCTCGCACCTCAGTGTGGGAGCCGGAGCCGGGTGAGGATCGCCCGGTGGTCGCTGCCCGCGATGTCGTGCACCTCGAACGTCTCCGCCGCGATGCCGTCGTTGGCGATCACGTGGTCGATCTGCGGTCCGAGCAGGTCGCGGCTGCGCGGTGTCGGCCCCCACGTCGGCACGAGGCCTGCGCCGCGCTGGGCCGCGGCATCTTCGCAACCGGAGATCGCGTTGCGCAGGACGGAGTGGTCGAGCGTGGCGTTGAAGTCGCCGGCGACGATCGCCGGGGTCGGACCCGCGCACCACTGCTTGAGCAGCGCGAGGTCCGAGCGCCACTCCGGCACGGACCCGGGCACCGGCGCCACCGAGTGGAACGCCACCACGCGCATGCCGCCGAGGCCCGCCCCGCTCAGCTCGACGTAGGGGAACGACGAGGTCTCGTTGCCGATCCGCACATGCACGTCACCGAGCCGGTCGGAAACGACGGCGGTGACACCACCGACGTCCCTGCGGCGCGGGCCGATCGAGGTGTGCAGGTGGTATCCTAGCGGCGCGACGAGCGGTGCGAGCTTGTCGGAGTAGGGAACCCCCGCCTCGCTCAGCGCCACCACATCCGGCCGCTGCTGGTCGATCAGCGCGGCGAGCTGCTGGACATCGCTCCCGCCCTCCAGGGTGTTGAAGGCGAGCACGGTGAACGGGGTGCCGGTGGTGGGCACGGGGTCGGGAACGACGCGCGGCAGCATGACCCCGCAGCCGACCAGCAGCACAACGAGGACCCCGGCGACGAACGGCAGCACACGGCGTTCGAACACCATCACCACGAGCAACAGCACGAGCAGCGCCACGACGCCGGCGAGGACCCACGGCCGGAACGAGACGAGCTGGGCGAACGGGCTGCGCTCGTCAAGGCCGAACAGCAGGTCGGGCACCGTGAACACCGCCACGAGCGCCGTGAACACGACGGCGGCCACGTAGCGCAGGATCCTTCTGCGGCGATGCGGAGGCGCCGGTGGCGGCGGCGGTGTGTCCGCGTCCTGGAGCCGGGGCGGCGATGCGGTCATCGCCACGAAGTCTGCCCTAGATCGGTTGAGGATCGACTGAGGGTCCCACGACCGCGGGCACCGGCGCGGGATCGGTCAGGGGCAGGCGTCGCCGGCCGCCGCGGCGGGCGAGCAGCGCTGCGATTAGGGCGACCGTGGTACCGGCGGACCCGACTGCCACCACCGCGACTGCGGGAGACGCGACGTCGATCAGCAGCCCGGAGATCGGCGTGCTGATCGCGGCGCCCACCGTGATGGCGGACCCGTGCAGCCCGGTGACGAGCCCGCGGGCGTGCTCGGGCGCGAGCGTGCTGACGGCCTCCGAGCCGGCCGCGAGCGACGGAGCGCAGAGCAGCCCTGCGGGCACCAGCA
This sequence comes from Pseudonocardia sp., assembly GCA_025465235.1. Taxonomy (GTDB): domain Bacteria; phylum Actinomycetota; class Actinomycetes; order Mycobacteriales; family Pseudonocardiaceae; genus Pseudonocardia. Next base: position 1,131 of record JAODNO010000083.1, on the reverse strand, counting down.
GCAGGGCGTAGGACCACCACGAGGCGCCGAACGCCACCAGCAGTGTGGCCACGCCCATCGCGGCGACCAGCACGAACAGCGACGGGGATCGGCGGGCCGCGCCGTAGAGGAAGCCCCCGGTGAGCGAGGCGAGGCACCACACCGCGTTGACGACGGCGATGGCCGCCGGCTGCCCGCTGCTCTGCAGGCCCGCGATCATCGAGAGCTCGGTACCGAAGATCAGCACTACGGCCGCGGTGGTGGCCAGCAGCGCGGCGAACAGGCGCAGGTCGAGCCACTCGCGGACCCGGCCCGGCTGCGTGTCAGCGCGGCTCTCCGCCGATCTGGTGGGCGGGTCGAGCAGCCAGAGCGCGACGCCGGAGACGACGAACCCCGAGCCGACGACCCACATCGCCGTGCTGGTCGACAGTTGCAATGCGATCAGGGTGCCGACAGCCGGGCCGATGATGTAGGACATCTCGACGGACATCGAGTCGAATGCGAATGCAGGGCGGCGGAGCCGTGGGGGCACCATCGCTGCGAGCGACTGCCGCACCACGGAGTACACCGGCATCCCGAGGAGGCCGCCGAGCAGCGCTCCGACCAGCAGTGCGGGGTAGGACAGCCAGGGTGTGACCGTCCAGAACACCGCCTCGGCGCACAAGGTGAGGGACAGCATGGTGCGCAGCCCCCGCCGGTCGACGAGCCTGCCGAGAAGCGGCGCCCCGATCGCCATCCCGACCGTGGCGGACGCGCCGACCAGGCCCGCGGCGGCGTAGCCGTGGTCGAGGGTGAGCACCACGTGCAGCGTGAGTGTGATCGCGGCCGCCGACGCCGGGATCCTGGCCAGGAAGGCGATGCCCGTGAGCGAAGCCACGCCGGGCAACCCGAGGACAGCTCGGTAGCCGGCCAGGCCTGCAGTGCCCTCGTCGGTCGCTTGCACCCGCTCATGGTGGACGGGAGGACCGACAGAACTCGAGCGGGTTCTGTCCGACGTTTAACTTGACTGATTCCAGAAAAGCTGATCGACTGGTCGCTCGCCGGACACCTGGCGTGACCCGCGCGGTTTCGCCGTGAAGTTCTACACGTCACAGGGCAACTACGACATCGTCGGCAACAACACGCCGGTCTTCTTCATCAGGGACCCCATCA
>JAODNO010000082.1 GCA_025465235.1 Pseudonocardia sp. | reverse complement strand
GATGCGCACGATCGAGAAGGGGAACTCCCTCTTCACCAACGTCGCCCGCACCGACGACGGCGACGTCTGGTGGGAGGGTCTCGAGGGTGACCCGCAGCACCTGACGTCGTGGCTCGGTGAGGACTGGACACCCGACTCGGACAAGGAGGCCGCGCACCCGAACTCCCGTTACACCACGCCGATCTCGCAGTGCCCCGTGGTGGCGCCGGAGTGGGAGGACCCGAAGGGGGTGCCGATCTCCGCGATCCTCTTCGGCGGCCGCCGCAAGACCACGGTTCCGCTCATCACCGAGGCGCGCGACTGGCAACACGGCACGTTCATGGGCGCCACGATGTCGAGCGAGAAGACCGCCGCGGCCAAGGGCGGACTCGGCCAGGTCCGCCGTGACCCGATGGCCATGCTGCCGTTCCTCGGCTACAACGTCGGCGCCTACTTCCAGCACTGGGTGAACATCGGTAAGGGCGCCGACGCCGACAAGCTGCCCCGGATCTTCTACGTCAACTGGTTCCGCCGCGGCGACGACGGCCAGTTCCTCTGGCCGGGCTTCGGGGAGAACTCCCGGGTTCTCAAGTGGGCGATCGAGCGCATCGAGGGCACGGCTGCGGCCAGCGAGACAGCGATCGGCTATGTGCCCACGGCCGACCAGATCGACCTCGACGGGCTCGACGCCCCGCTCGCCGACATCGAGGCCGCACTTGCCGTCGAGAACGACGAGTGGAAGGCCGAGATCCCGCTCATCGAGGAGTGGTTCGAGACGATCGGCGACAAACTGCCCACGTCGATGCGCGACGAGCTCGAGGCACTGAAGCTGCGCCTCGGCATGTGATCCGACCGGCAGGCCGCCCGTGTGGGCATTGGCATGCGGCCTGCCGGGATGGGCCATGTCATGCCGCTCTTGCGATTACATGATCCGCATGTGATCCCGGGGAGTATCGCAAGAGGACATTCAAGGTATTCGGTCGGCCGGTGATCCGTTACCGGAGCTGATCGTCTTCACGGTGTTGCTCGTAGCGGTGTCGGTGCCTGGGGCTCGCTGAGGCGCGCCGGCTTCGTGATCGTCGGACGGGTTGAGCGCCGTCCGTCGTCGAAATCCGACCGTTCGGCGGCGCGTTGCGCGGTTCTCGTGATGCGGCAGGTGGGTAGGTCCGATCTCTCGGACATGCAACGGATGTCACACGATCAGGTGACCGGACACCGCTGCGAGCGGACCGTTCAGTTGTCCGCAGATTGCTGGACGCGCCGTGTGAGGTGCAACATCCTGTCGGCGCCCGCGATACGAAGGGTGACGCTGCCGCTCGGCGGCGGCATCGGAGGTGACCACGTGCTGGATGTCGGACCGACGAACCAGAACGGCGAGGACGACGCCGATCTCGCTGTCTTCGTCGACCGCCTCGCGGCTGCGGGGTCGGACCGGGCCACCGAGTCGGCGCAGGCGCAGATCCGCCGCTCGATCAGGGCGGGCGCGCCTCCGCCGGGGCTGCGCAGGCTGGCTGAGGCCCTCGCCGCGTCCGTGGCGGAGCGGCCGCCGTCCCCGCGCCGCCCGGCCGAGGACCCCGGGTCGATCGTCACCGCGATGCGGGACCACACCCTCGTCGTCCTCGAAGACTTCGACGCCGCCGCGGTCGCAGGCGCCGTGGCGGCGCTGCTGGCCGATGGCAGGCGCATCGTGGTCACGGCCACTGCCGGCGCCGATCTCGCCGCCGTCCGCCACGCGCTGCCTGCCGACACCGCCGCCCGTGCCCTCGACAGGCTCCCCCCACTCGCCCCGGCCGAGCTGCGTGAGCTACGCAGGCTCCTCGCCACCTCCACCCCCGGGCGGCGCGCCCGGGCCGGGCAGCAGCTCCCACCCGACCGCACGCTGCCCCCGGTGGAGGAGGTTGCGGCGCTCTGCGCGCAGGCTCTCCGGGATGCCGGGGCGGGCACGGGCGTGCACATGGTCCCCGCGCTCCTCGCCGACCTCGACCCGGAGCGGCGCAACGCCGTCACCTCGGTGGCCCGTTGCGTCAGCCAGTCGCTGGCTGCGCTGCCCGACCCTGCCGAGTACGGGTGGGCGCGGAAGCTGCTGGCGAACCTCATCTACGGCCAGCACCGCGCGGGGTTCGACCGCATGCTGGAGGACACTGCGCAGGCCGTCGCGGCCATCGACCGTGCACGCCACGTCCCGCCCGTGTCGTTCACGGCGACCCCTCCGCCCGGCGGGATGGGCGCCCTGCGCCGCTACCGCGAGTACCTCGAGTCCGGTGGCCGCGCGCGCTCCTACTTCCGTTCCTCGGCACATCGCGAGGCGCTCCCCGTGCTGGGTCTGGCTCGGGTCGGCGCGCGGGTGCCGGAGACCGATGACGACGTCCAGCGTGTCATCGAGCATCTGGAGCTGGGCGAGCGGCGCGACCGCATCGTCGCCGGCTGTGCGGAGATCGGGGTTCCCGCGCCGCGCGACGACGGTGAGCTGGCCGAGCTGGCCGACGGGTTGGTCAAGGTCGCCGCAGCGGCCCGTTCGGTCGGCGCGCTCCGCCACGACGTGCTGTTCATCGCGCCCGACTCGCCGCTGTCGGTACCCGATGTCGAGGCCGCGGAGGAGGTCGCCCGCGCGATCCTCGAGTACGCCGACCACGGATCGGCGGTGCTGGCCGGCCGCAGGCTGGACGCGATGGCCGACGCCCTGGCCGCCGCAGGCGCCGGCGCGGCCGCGGCCATGGAGTACGGGCAGGCCGTGGTCACGCTGCGAACGCGCGACGTCACTGGATACGCCGCGGCTGTCGACGCGCTCGCCGCCGCGCGCCGCGAGCTGCACGACGAGAACCTCATGGTCGCGCTGCTGCAACGGTTGGATGCGGGCGCCCCGCAGCTCGCCCGTGCCTGGAGCGCGCTCGCGGAGGACCATCCTGCTGCGCTCGGCCTGGCCTCGTTCCTGCCGGCAGAGGCTCTCCTCTCGGCGGTTCCGGCTCCGGACAGTGCCGACGTCGTGCTCGTGCTCGGCGCCGCCGGGCTCGGGGTCGAGCGGCTGCTGCTCACCGCCGTCGCCCCGCGGATGGTCGCCGTGGTCGGGCCGGGCGAGCAGTCGGACGATTCCCCCACTCTGCTCAGCGTGCTGCGGCGGGCGTCGGCACTCGTGATCCGCGGCGGGGGCACCAGGAGCGGCCGCGTCGTGCCGCGGGGCGGTGGGGCAGGCCGCACCACGGCTCCGGTCGGCCAGTCGGGAGCCTGAGCGGGGCCGACGACCACTCAGTCGCTGACCTGCTCCAGCAGCGCGATCGGATCGGGCCCTCCGCTCTCACGGCGCCAGCCCCCGTCGCCCACCGGCCGGTAGAGCACCCAACCGCCGGGCTCGCCGTCGTCCAGGCGCAACTGCGCGATCGCCGTGGACGACCAGGCTGCACTGAGCTCGGGGTAGGCCGGTGGCCTGCGGTCGAGGATCGTGATCTCGTCGCCCTGGATGGTGTAGCCCACCTGCCACTGCTCCCGGTCCGAAGCCGGGATGCGGACGGAGCACCACTGGGACAACCGGGTGCGGATCTCCTCGGGCACGGCCATGAGCGCATCGTTGCGGTTCCGGGGGCTACCGTC
>JAODNO010000061.1 GCA_025465235.1 Pseudonocardia sp. | reverse complement strand
CGGGATGGTCGGGGCGTGGTGGGAGAAGTCGCTGCGCCCGGTGTGGTCGCCGGCCGTTGTAGTGGGCGCCGTACTCGGCGAGGACGGTCCGCAGGTGCCGCTCTCCGAAGATCAGGATGCGGTTAGTGAGTTCGGTTCTGGCTGTCAGTATGAATCGTTCGGCGAAGCAGTTCGCTCGCGGGCAGCGAGGCGGGATCTTCACGGTGTCGGTGCCCGCGTCGGCCAGGACGACGTGGTGAACTGGCCGGCACGTGCTCGGCGGGTGCGTCATGTTGCAGGAGCAGGTACACGAGCAGGCGGCGGATCTCCGGAAGCGTGAAGCTGATCATGTGCTCGTCGCGGATACCGGGTTCTCCTCCTGGCAGCGAGTCGGCGATCATGAAATCGCGAGGGCGGCCGCTATGATCAGCTCGCCACGACCCCGTTAGGAGTGGTGATGACGGCATACCCGCAGCGCGAGCGTGTGCACATCGTGCTGCTCGGGGGTTTCACGGTCACGGTCGGGGTCCGGGAGGACTCGAACGCGGCGTGGCCGAGTCGCCGGTCCGCGGAGCTCGTTGCGCTTCTCGCCCTGTCCGATCGTCACCGGCTCATGCGGGAGCAGGTCATCGAGGCGCTGTGGCCGCATCTGGAACCCGACGCCGGCGCCGCCAACCTGCGGAAGGCCGCGCATCATGCCCGGCAGGCGCTCGGTCGGGAGGACGCCGTGATGCTCAGCGGCGGCCGGGTCGACCTGTTCCCCTCGTGCGATGTCGAGACCGACGTCGCCGTGTTCGAGCGTTGTGCCGAGGCGGCTATTCGCTCCCGGGACGGTGTCGCCTGCGACGAGGCGGCGGGGGGCTACGCGGGTGATCTGCTTCCCGACTCGCTCTACGAGGAGTGGACCCAGGCTCGGCGGCACCAGCTGCGATCACGGCACGTCGCGCTCCTGCGGCTCGGTGGGCGGTGGGAGCGGCTCGTCGAGATCGACCCGTCCGACGAGCAGGCGTATCGCGAGCTGATGCGCGCCGCGCTGACCTGCGGAAACCGGCATGCCGCGATCCGTTGGTACGGGCGGCTGCGCATGAACCTGGAACGTGAGGTCGGCCTGCCGCCCGGCCCGGAGAGCCGGGCCCTGTACGAGGAGTGCGTCGCCGGTCTCGGCCCGTCCTCGACGATCTTCGTCGGCAGGCAGGCTGAGCTCGCGCGGGTGGCTGCGGCGCTCCGGTCGGCCGAACAGGGCGAACTGGGCGCGCTGGTGGTGCGGGGACCGGCCGGCATCGGCAAGTCGATGCTGTGCCGGCAGCTCGCGTCATCGGCGAAGGATCGAGGATGGCTCGCTGTCACGGTCGTCGCCGCGGCCGGGGGCGGCCCGTACGCGTCCCTGGTGGAGGCCGTCGAGCAGCTGCTCAGCCACGACCGCACTCTGCTCGACGCCGTGGATGGCCCGGCGCGCTCGACGCTCGCCGCGCTGACGGCGCTGGCCGCACCTGCGCACCCGCATGAGGGCGGGCTCACCCGGCACAGGGTGATCGGTGCCGTGCGCCGGCTGTTCAGGGCCTGCAGGGACGTCGCCGGTGTGCTGCTCGTCCTCGATGACGCGCACCTGGCCGACGACGCGACCGTGGAAGCGTGGACATTCCTCGCCAGGGCCGGCGGCGGGCTCCCGTTCCTCGGCGCCGTCGCTTTCCGCCCCGAGGTGGCGCACAAGTCCCTGACGTGTGCGGTCGCGGGTCTTGACCGGTCCGGCCGGTCCGTCGGTATCGACCTCGGCCCGCTCGACCGCGACGACGTCGTCGCGCTGGTGGAGGCAGGCGGAGAGGCGTTGCCCGATCCGGAAGTGCTCGACCGGATCGTCGGGATGGCGCAGGGCAACCCGTTCTTCGCCCTCGAGCTGAGCCGCGGGATCGGAGGGCAAGCGAACGCGACTGTCGCGCCGTCGGTCTGGGAGGCGATCACGGGGCGCTTCCTCGACCTCGACGACGGCACCGCCGCGATGCTGCGCCGGCTTGCGGTAGCAGGCGACGACCTCGAACCCGCCGCCGTGCCCGCGCTGACCGGACTGGACGAGCCGGACGCGTTCGCGCTGCTCTACGCCGCCCTCGACGCCGGCGCCCTAGTCGTCTCCGGGGCTCGGTACCGCTTCCGGCACGATCTGGTCCGCCAGGCCCTCGTCGAGCAGGTCCCGCCGCACCATCGGATCGCGATCCACCGTGACACCGCCCGCCGGTTGGCGGCAGCCGGTGCTGCGCCTGCCCTGGTGGCCGGGCACTGGCGCGACGGGGGCCGCCCCGATGAGGCGGTCCCGTGGTTGCTGGCCGCGGCCCGCCGGGCCGTCACGCTCGGCGGGTTCGCCGACGCGCTCGGCCACCTCGATCCACTGCTGGACCACATGCCGCAGCATCCCGGGGCGCTCCGCCTGCGGGCCGAGACCCTCGACGCCATCGGCGACTGTCGGGCTCCCGCCGCGTACGCGGCCGCCGCCCGGGCCGCAGACGGGCCGGAGTCGGACGACCTGCTGGCGATGCGAGCCTTGGCCCAGATCAAGCAGGGCGATCCGCCGGGCGCGCTGCGCACGCTGGACGGGCTCCGGCCGGCGACCGTCCAGGGCAGACTCGCCCAAGCGCTGACGCTGAGCGGTGCGGCCGTCATGGGCTTCGCCGATCCGGAGCTGGGGACTGCGAAGGCCGCCGAGTGCCGGCGGTTGGCCCTCGAGTCGGGCGACAGGGCCGCCCTCGTGGTGGCGTCCTGGGCGCAGGCGGCCGCCGCGCACGCCCGGGACGACCTGCGCGGCAGTATCTGGGCGGATCTGCTCGACACGCACGCGCTGCGCGAGCTGGCAATCAGCGTGTTCGACGGACACCTCTGCATGACCCAGCGGCTCCTCTACGGGGCGCGGCCCTACCCCGAGGTCGTCGCGTTCGCCGAGTCGTTCCTCGCCGAAGCGCAGCGGCTCGGTGCCGCTCGCGGGCGTGCCTTCGCCATGACGCTGCGCGGCGAGGCGAATCTGCTGTCGGGCCGGCTGGACGAGGCCGACGGCGATCTCCGGGAAGCGGCCCAGCTCAGCCGGGCCATTGGCGGCTCCACTGGTGAGGCGCTGGCGCTGCAGCGCCGGGCCGAGGTTGCGGTGTACCGGGGCAACCCCGCAACAGCGGGCGCACTGCTCGACGAGGCGCTGGCCGTCGCCTGCGAGTCCGACGTCGGTTTCCACCTCCTCGACCGCATCTACGGGACCAGGATCACCGCCGCCGCCGACCCCGCCGCCGCCCTGATCATGCTCGACGAGGCCGAGTCGGGGGTCCGCGGCCCACTGGAGACGTGCCCCGGCTGTCGGATCACCCTCGTCGTCCCCGCCGCCATCGCCGCCGCGCGGGCCGGGGATCTCGACCGCGCAGCCCGGTACGAACAGGACGCGGAGACCCTGGCCGGGGTGGTGATGCGGCTGCCCGGCTGGGACGCAGCGCTCGAGGAGGTCAGAGGTCACCTCGCGCTGGCCAGAGGGGGCCGGGTTCAGGCCACCGTCCGCTTCCGCGCGGCGGCCGACGGGTTCCGCGGCGCCGGCCAGCCCCTCGACGAGGCCCGGTGCGCCGCATTGACGGGACGCCCAGACTGACCCGACCCGGAGCAGCGCCCCGAGGTGCCGCCCGCGGTGGACGTGCGCCTGCCCGTCCGGGACCTGGGTTCACGGAGGTCAGGGGCACCACGATCCGGCGCCGGGCGGGACATCCAGTCGCCACGCGATTCCCGCACAGCAGCCAGGAACATTCCAGGAACACTCGCATGACATCTTCGGGTCTCGTCCAACACCCTGATGGACGCGGGCCGACGGAGGATGCCATGACCGGTGTCACGGAGATGGTGACCGCCGCCAAGGCGGGTATCGAGAACCTCGCCCCCGCGGACGTGGCGGCGGAGCTCGAGCGCGTCGACGCGCTGCTGGTGGACGTCCGCGAGCCGGGCGAGACCGCGCACGGCATCATCCCCGGCGCGGTGCTCGTGCCACGCGGGATGCTCGAGTTCCACGCCGACGGCGCGAGCCCCTATCACCTCGACGGGTTCGACCCGGGCCGGCGAGTGATCCTCTACTGCGCCGCCGGATCCCGATCGGCCCTCGCGGCGCGCTCCCTCCAGGAGCTCGGCTACCGCGAGGTAGCGCATCTCCACGGCGGCCTCACGGCATGGCTCGACGAGGGCAGGCCGGTGGCGGCGCCCGCCGGGATGGGCTGACCGGAAGCGGAGCGTGGGCCCGGAGCGCCGCTCCGGGCCATGCCCGGCCGGTTCCCACTGCTGCGCCGTCGCGGCCGAAAGTGATTTCTCCGGCCGCCACGGCCTCACGACTCCAACGACCTGCCGGGTGGCCCGTCGCTCCGCCGGCGGTCCGCACGGACCCGACCGGCTCGTCACGCCCCTTCCCGACGCGGAGGAACCCCATTGCGACAGCGCATCGAACACCCGACCCGCCTCCTGCCGGGGCAGGTGGTCGGCTACTGCCGGTGCCGGCCGGCGGTGCTCACCAACCCCGTGCCGGTCACGACCTCGATGTCCCTTCGCCGAACGCCGGGCAGCGACGAACACGGAGCACCGTCATGACCCCTGTCCAGTTTATGGTGGCTGCTGTCAGGGCCCGGATCGAGAACCTCACCCCGGCCCAGGTGGCGGCGGAGCTCGACGATCCGTTCGTGCTGCTGGTGGACGTGCGCGAGCCGGGCGAGACCGCGTACGGCGTCATCCCCGGCGCGGCGCTGGTGCCGCGCGGGATGCTCGAGTTCCACGCCGACCATGGGTCCCCTTACCGCGTCGAGGGGTTCGTGCCCGGTCGGCGAGTGATCCTCTACTGCTCTGTCGGCTCCCGCTCAGCTCTCGCGGTCCGCTCCCTCCAGGAGTTCGGCTACCGCGACGTGGCCCACCTCGACGGTGGGCTCAATGCCTGGATCGGCGAGGGCAGGCCGATGACCGGGCCCATCACCGCGCGCTGACCGTCGCCGCCCTGCGCCGGGAATCTGCTGCTCAGCACCTGTAATGCACCTGACGAGGAGACAACCATGAGCGACCATGCGACCACCATCGCCACCGCCGTCCGGCTGCTGAATGCCGGCGACGTGGACGGCTACGTCACCACGCTTTACGCCCCCGAGGCCGTGTTCCACGGCTTCCCGCCGGCGTTTTCCCCAGACCGGGACGGGATCGCGGAGTTCTTCCGGGCCCTGCGCGCCGGCGTGCCGGACGCCAACATCGCCGCCCAGGATCTGCTCGCCGATGGGGACCGGGTGGCGGTTCGGTTCACCCTCACCGGAACCCACACCGGGGAACTGTTCGGAGCACCCGCGACCGGAGAGCGCATCGACGCGGAGGGGATCACCATAGTCCGCTTCTCCGGGACCCGGGTCGTCGAACGCTGGAACCGGCTCGACGACGTCGCGTTCCTGACCCAGATCGGGGCGATGCCGGCTGGCACCGCCGCCTGACGCGAAGTCCCCCACCCCGATTCCGGCGGCGCCGCTGCCGGAAGCAACACCGAAACGAATGGAACCGTTATGGGATACGACCTCGAGGGCCGGATGGCCGAGGTGTGCACTTGCAAAACCTTTTGCCGGTGCTGGGTCCGGACCCCGACGGCGGGAGCTGCGATTTCAACTGGGTCTTTCATTTCGACCGCGGGCAGACCGGCGGGGTGGAGGTGGCAGGGCTGAACCTGGGGTTCCTGGGGAACCTGCCCGGCAACCCCTGGATCGGAACCCCTGGATGGCAACGTCCGCACAGCAGGAGGCCCTGCTGGCGGCGTTCACCGGAAAGGAGGGCGGGCCACTCGCGACCTGGCCGGGTTGGTCGGCGAGGTGGTGGCCGTCGATCGGGCGTCGATCGAGTTCGACGTCAACGAGGGCTCTGGCATCTTCCGGGTCGGCGGCCGCTGGGAGGGCGAGGTGCAAGGTCAGCGATCCGGCAACAGGAACCCGACGAAAGTTGTCGATAGCGCGCTGTCGCCGGCGACGCTTGCTTCATCGAGGAGGCGATGACGCCGACCACGATCAGCGCATATCTTGTCGACTCGAAGGTCACGAGGTGGCCGGCCTCATCAACCACGTCCCCGGACGCAGCCACCATGGGGCGGTGCCCGGCCGGTACGGCGAGAGGCGCCATTCGAGGAGGCTCGCATGGAGAAGGTGCGACAACGGGATTCGCTGATCGACCTTGGTGCGGGATACCGAGCCCGGGTGCAGGAGGACGGTAGGGGCCCTGTCCTGGTTCTTGTCCACGGAACCCCCCTGGACACGCGGGCCTGGGACCCGCTCGTCCCGCTGCTGTGCGAACGGCGCCGTGTCGTGCGCTACGACGCGCGGGGCCACGGCACCGCCCGTTCCGCCCCGATCCCCGATTCCTTCAGCCCGCTGGCCGACGACGTGGCCGCGCTGCTCGACGAGCTCGACGTGCACCAGGCCCAGGTGGTCGGCCACTCCTGGGGCGGCCAGATCGCGCAGCGCTTCGCCCTCGACCACCCCGACCGGCTGAGCCGATTGTCGCTGCTGTGCACCCGGTCCACCCCCTTCCCAGCCTTTCACGAAGCGGTGGCGAACATGCGCGCCACCGGCCGCGTCGACCCGGAGCCTGCGCTCCATCGCTGGTTCTCGCCCGCGGCGCTCGCGCAGCCACACGGATTCGTCGAGCAGGTCCGCACCTGGCTGCAGGAGGCACCGCTACCCGCCTGGGCTGCCGCGCTGGACCTGATCGCCGACTTCGACGTCCTCGACGACTTACCACAGGTGGCCGTTCCCGTCGACGTCGTCTGTGCCGAGCTGGACCAAGTCTCCACCCCGGACCACATGACCGAGATCTACGAGGCCCTCCCATTCGGCCGCTGGGTGCTGCTCCAGGGCGCCCGGCATCTCGTCCCGCTGGAGCAGCCGGCCCGAGTGGCCGAGGCGATACTCGCGCACTGAACACGGCGCGAGGCCACCCGCACAGCTCGTCCTCGCCTACCAGGCCAAGGCGACTACCAAGTGCGTACCGCGTGACGGCGATAAACCTCGACCGCATCGCTCGGAGCTGCCGCGATGACTTTCCGAGCGGAACGGGTCGGTACGTCAACCCCTCCGCAATGACGATGCCGATGAATGCGCCTCAGTGCGGCGCGGTCGGACGTGGCGGCAGCGCCGGGGTGTGCACCGGGTCGGCGACGTCGATCGCGGCCGTCAGGGTGGCGGCTATCTGGCGTCCGAGCTCCTCCGGGGTCGCGGGGCCCGACCGGCGATACCACTTGTAGCACCAGTTCACCGCGCCGAGGCACATGTTGACGTAGATCTTGGGCGGCATGTCGGGCAGCAGGTGGGGATGCGCGGCGAGGTGGGCGCTCAGGGCGTCGCCGAAGAAGTCCTCGAACGCGCGCCGGCGTCGCAGCACCTCCTGGGCGAGCTCGGCGGGGAGCTCGTGCTCCTCCTCGAAGCAGACCTTGAGCAGGGCCTGGTTGCGGCAGGTGTAGGCGACCCGGGACGCAATGAGGTCGCGGATCGCGTCGAGCGGCGTCGCGGCCGCGGCGACGGTCTCACGGGCGCCCTCCAGGCTCTCGTCGAGCACGTCGGAGTAGAGCCGGACGAGCAGCTCCTCTTTGCTGTTGAAGTAGTGGTAGATCGTCGGCTTCGACATGCCGACCGCCGCCGCGATCTCCTTCATCGACGTGGCGCGGAAGCCTCGCCTGCTGAAGATCTCCGCCGAGGTGGAGAGCAGGCGCAGCCGCCGCGTGTCCGCGCGGCTCAACGTCGTCTCGGTCATGCCGCACTCCCTTCCGGGGCTGCCCGCCGCCTCACTGCCACCACCGTAACCGGAGCGAGGGGTTGACAGCGGCGGCGGTACACAGCATAAAGTTCGACCGTCCGGTCGGTCGAACTTTCGGGAGCCGCTGATGACCTGGGAGCTCACTGAGGAGCACCTCGACTTCCGCGAGACCTGCCGCGCCTTCACCGACCGCAAGGTCCGCCCGCTGGTCGACGGAGCCGAGGCAGCCGGCACGTTCCCGGCGGAGCTGTGGAAGGAGCTCGGTGCGGCCGGCCTGCTCGGCCTGGTGACCCCCGCCGACCATGGCGGCGCCGAGGGTGACGCGTTGGCGGTCGCCCTCCTGGCAGAGGAGCTCTCCCGCGCCAGCGGCGGCATCGCCGTCACCGTGCTGGTCAGCGCGTACATGGCCGGCCCGCACTTTGTCCGCAGCGGCACCCCGGAGCAGCAGGGGCGGTGGCTCGGCCCGCTCGCCGCGGGCGAGGGGGTCGCCGCGATCGCGGTGACCGAGCCGGGCACCGGTTCCGACGTCGCCGCCATCACCTCCACCGCCCGCCGCACCCCGGACGGGTGGGTGCTCGACGGCCGCAAGATGTTCATCACCAACGCCGGCCTGGCCGACGTCCTCGTCGTCGCGGCACGCTCGGGCGGCCCCCGCCACGGAGGGATCACGCTCTTCCTCGTCGAGCGCGACACGCCCGGCCTGTCGTTCGGCCGGCCGCTGGCCAAGATGGGCTGGCACTCCTCCGACACCCGCGAGGTGGTGCTCGACGGCGTCGAGATCCCCGCCGACGCCGTGCTCGGCGCCGAGGGCCGCGGCTTCCACCAGATCATGGAGGGCTTCCAGCTCGAGCGGGTCGCGCTCGCGGCGATGGGCCTCGGGCACGCGGCGGAGTGCCTCGACCTGGCTCGGGCCTACGTCCGGGACCGGGAGGCGTTCGGCGCACCGCTCGCCCATCTGCAGACGATCCGGCACCGCATCGCCGCGATGGAGATCGGGCTGGAGGCCGCCCGGCTCGTGACATACCAGTCCGCCGCCCGCCTCGATGCCGGCCACCCTGAGGCAGCGGCTTCCGTGGCGCGCGCCAAGTACCTCGCGGCGGTCACGGCCAACCGGATCGTCGACGACGCAGTACAGCTGTTCGGGGGCGCGGGCTTCGTCGAGGAGTCGCCGGTCGCCCGGCACTACCGCGACGCGCGCATTCTGCGCATCGGCGGCGGCACCGACGAGATCCAGCTGGAGATCCTCAGCCGCGGGATGGAGTCGTGACGGCCGTCGGGGCGGGCCAGATCGACGCGGCGCCAGGGCCCGAGGAGGTCGTGGCGGCGCAGGAGCGCGCCCGCCGCGGAGGGGACCCCGCCCGCTGGCCGGAGAAGCTGCCCGTGCGCGACCGGCTGGCGATCCTGTTCGACCCCGGGACGTTCGTTGAGGACGGGTTGCTCGCCTCCGCCTCGGACGCGGGGCTGCCCGCCGATGGGGTGATCACCGGCGTCGGCCGGGTGGAGGGCAGGCCGGTCGCGGTGATCGCCCACGACTTCACGGTCAAGGCCGGGTCATGGGGCGAGCTGACCTGCGAGAAGCAGATCCGCATCCTGGAGCGGGCCGACCGCGACCTGCTGCCGGTTGTCTACCTAGTCGACTCTGCGGGCGGACGGCTCACCGACCAGATGGGGTTCTTCCCCGGCAGGCGTGGCGCGTCGGCGATCTTCAATCTGCAGGTGAAGCTGTCGGGCCGGGTGCCGCAGCTGTGCTGCCTGCACGGGCCGTCGGCGGCCGGCGGGGCGTACATGCCCGCCTTCTGCGACTGGGTCGGCATGGTCGCGGGCAACGCGTCGATGTACCTGGCGAGCCCGCGCGTGGCGGAGAAAGTGACCGGGGAGCGCACGACCCTGGAGGAGATGGGCGGGGCCATGATGCACGCCACCGTCTCCGGCTGCGGCGACGAGGTGTTCGACGCCGACTGGGAGGCCGTCGCGGCCGCCCGACTGCTGCTGTCCTACCTTCCCGACGACTTCCGCTCCCCGCCCACCCGCCGGGAGCCTGCGGAGCCCGAGCAGGTCCTCGGCGACCTGGTCCCGACCGACCCCAACGCCTCCTACGACGTCCGTGACGTTGTCGACGGCATCGTCGACGCCGGCTCGTTCTTCGAGGTCAAGGCCCGCTGGGCGCAGGAGATGGTCGTCGGGCTGGCCCGCCTCGACGGGCGGGTCGTCGGGATCGTGGCGAATCAGCCCAGCGTTCGCAGCGGGGCGATCTTCGTCGACTCCGCGGACAAGGCGGCCCGGTTCATCTCGTTCTGCGACGCGTTCAACATCCCTCTCGTCTTCCTGCAGGACGTGCCCGGCTTCATGGTCGGCGTCGACGTCGAGCGGCAGGGGATCATCCGCCACGGCGCGAAGATGATCGCGGCGATGGCGTCGGCGGACGTCCCCAAGTACTCCGTCGTGCTGCGCAAGGCCTACGCCGCGGGTTACTACGCGATGTGCGCCCCGGGCTTCGAGCCGCGGGCCACGATTGCCCTGCCGACCGCGACGATCGGCCCCATGTCGGCCGAGGCGTCGGTCAACGCCGTCTACGCGAACAAGATCGCCGCCATCGCCGACGGTGACGAGCGCGCCGCGTTCGTCGCGGCGCGCACCGCCGAGCAGCAGGCCGACATCAACCTGCTCCGGATGGGCAGCGACCTCGTCGTCGACGCGATCGTCGAGCCCGGCGCGCTGCGAGCCGAACTGATCGCACGCATGGTCGACGCGGACCGCTGGACGCGGCCGGCCGGGGGACGCCACCACCTCATCAGCCCCGTTTAAGACCCATCGGCAGAGGAGGACGACGATGTCCGCTAGCACCGACAGTCTCGCTCAGCTGATCGACAGCCCACTTCGGCCGCTCCCTCCCGAGTGGACGGTGCCGGAGCGGGTTGCGGCGCTGCGCGCCGCCCGTGACCTTGACGATCCCGACTCCTACTGGGAGTGGGTCGCCCGTCAGCAGCGCTGGTCGAGTCCGTGGCACACGGTGCGCACGGGTGACGTCGAGGGCTTCCGCTACTTCGAGGGCGGACGCCTCAACGTCGCGGACAACTGCGTGGACCGCTGGGCCGAGGACCCGGCGACCGCGGACCGCGCCGCCGTCGTGTGGGAGGGCGAGCCGGGCGACACCCGCACCCTGACCTACGCCGATCTCGCCGACGAGGTCTCGCGGCTGGCCGCGGGGCTGCTCGCGCTCGGTGTGGAGAAGGGCGACGTCGTCGCCATCTACATGCCCAACCTGGTCGAGGCGTTCAGCACGATCCACGCCTGCAATCGGATCGGCGCGATCTACACCGTGCTGTTCTCCGGTTTCGGCGAGGAGGCCGTCGCCTCCCGGCTGCAGGCCGCGCGCGCCTCGGTGGTGGTCGTGGCTGACGCGAGCTACCGGCGCGGCAGGCCGGTGCCGCTGCTGGCGACGCTGCGCGCGGCGCGCGGGCGCGCCGCGTCGGTCCGCGTCACGGTCGTCGTCGATCGCACGGGCGACGCCACGCCGCTCCAGGAGGGCGAGCACGCCTACGGCGCGGTCCTGGAGGCGGGCAGCGCGGGGACGCCGGCGGTGCCGCTCGACCCGAACGAGCCGTCATTCCTGATCTTCACCAGCGGCACGGAGTCGAAACCGAAGGGCGTCGTGCACAGCGTCGGCGGCTTCCTGCTGGGGACCTGGGCCAACGCGCACTGGCAGGTGGGGTACGAACCCGGCGATGTCTACTGGGTCGCGGCCGACGTCGGCTGGCTGACGTTCCCGATCCAGGCGGTGGTCGGCGGCCTCGCCTGCGGCATGACGATCGCCTGCTTCGAGGGCGCGCTCGACACCCCGACGCCCGCGCGGTTCTACGAGATCTGCGAACGGCACCGCGTCACGAAGGTGCTCGCCGCCCCGACGTTGGCCCGGATGCTGCGCAAGTTCGGCGACGACTTGGCCGCCGCGCACCGGCTGCCCGCGCTGAAGCTCATCACGATGCAGGGCGAGCCGCTCGACGCCGACACGTTCGAGTGGACGAGCACGACCTTCAGCGTGCCGGTGGTCAATGCCTACGGGCAGACCGAGACCGGATCGACGTGGACCTACCCGGTGTACGGGGCGGAGGCGCTCAAGGCCGGTTCGGTGGGTACCGCCGTGCCCGGGCATGCGTTCGAGGTCGTCGACGACGACGGAGCCGCGGTGCCGCCGGGGGTGAAGGGCAACCTGGTGCTCACAGCGCCGTTTCCGACCCTCGCCCGCACCGTGTGGGACGACCACGAGCGCTACCGGGCCACTTACTTCTCGCGGTTCCCTGGCTGCTACACCACCCACGACGAGGCCGTCCTGGACGAGGACGGCCACCTGTGGGTGCTCGGTCGCGCCGACGACGTGATCAACGTGGCGGCGCACCGCATCTCGACGATGGAGATCGAGGCCGTCGTCACCGCGCACGCGGCGGTGGTCGAGGCGGCGGTCGTCGGGGTCCCGCACGACACCAAGGGCACCGTGCCGATCGCGTTCGTGACGCTGCGCGCGGATGCGGATCCGGGCTCGGTGCGCGGCGAGATCGGCAGCCACGTCGTCGCGGCGATGGGCGGGTATGCGCGGCTCGAGGCGATCTACGTAACGTCGATGATGCCGAAGACACGGACCGGGAAGACCATGCGAAGGCTGCTGCGCGACCTCGTCGTCCACGGACGGCCGACCGGTGACACGAGCGCGATGGAGGACCCCGCAGCGCTCGACGTCGTCGCGGCCGCCCTGCGATCCTGAGAGGGGTCCTGCGTGCAGCTGTACAACCTGGAGGACCGGACCATCGGCAGGATCCTCGCCGACAAGGCCGCGACGGTCGGGGAGCGGACCTTCCTGACCTTCGGCGGCGAGCGGTGGACCTACGCCGACGCCCATGCGCTCACCAACTCCTATGCGGAGGGATTTCGCCGGGCGGGGATCGGACGCGGTGACCATGTGGCGCTGATGTTGTCGAACCGGCCCGAGATGCTGTGGGCGATCTGGGGGCTGGGCAAGCTCGGAGCGGTCGCGGTTCCGCTCAACACCGCCGCGAAGGGCGACCTGCTGATCTACCTGCTCGACCAGTCCGACTCGGTCCTGCTTTGTGCCGAGGACGCCTACCGGGCGCGCGTCGACCCGGCCGTGGCGAAGGTGCCTGCGGTGGGGGAGGTGCTGGGACCCGACCGGCTCGCGGAGTTCGCCGCGCTGCCCGCGCACGAGCCGCCGGGCATGGCCGATGTGGCGCACTCGGACCCGCACCTGATCATGTACACCTCTGGGACGACCGGGCCCTCGAAAGGCGTGGTGTGCCCGCACTCGCAGGGCCACGCGGTTGGCCTGCACATGGCCTCGCTGTCTGATTACGGGCCCGACGACGTGCTGTACACCTGCCTGCCGATCTTCCATGCGAATGCGCTGTGGTTCACCGTCTACGCGGCGCTGTGGGCCGACGCCTGCGTCGCGCTCTCGCCCGGGTTCTCGGCGCGCCGGTTCTGGGACGAGATCCGGGACTCCGGCGCTACGGTGTTCAACGCCCTGGGGGCGATGGCCAACATCATCTGGCAGCAGCCGCGCTCGCCGCGCGACCGGGAGCACCGCGTGCGGACGGCGATGATGGTGCCGAACTCCCGCGAGCTCGCCGAGGGGTGGGCCGAGCGCTACGCCATCGGCGTCACCTCGGTCTACGCGATGACGGAGAACACCGCGGTCACCGTCTTCGGTCCGGGCGACCCGCCGGAGAAGGCGTCGTCGGCGGGCCGCGTCCGCGACTACATGAGCGTGCAGATCGTCGACGACGACCGGCGCCCGCTGCCGCCGGGCGAGGTCGGCGAGATCTGCATCCGGCCGAACGAGCGCGGCAGCATCATGCTCGGCTACTACGAGATGCCCGCTGCGACCGTGGCGGCCACCCAAGACCTGTGGTTCCACACCGGCGACCGCGGCCACCTCGACGAGGACGGCTACCTGTTCTTCGCCGACCGCAAGAAGGAGGCGATCCGCCGTCGCGGTGAGAACATCTCGGCGTTCGAGGTCGAGACCGTGCTGTGCCGGCACCCCCACGTCGTCGAGGCGGCCGCCGTGCCGGTTCCCTCCGAGCTGGGCGAGGACGAGGTCATGGCCTACGTCGTACCGACACCGGGCACCGAGCTCGACTACGCCGAGCTGATCAGCTTCTGCGCCGAGCACATGGCGTACTACATGGTCCCGCGCTACCTCGACACGATCGACGAGCTGCCGAAGACCCCGAGCGAGAAGATCGAGAAGTACAAGCTCACGGTCGCGGCCCGCGAGCGGCTCGACGAGCTGTGGGACCGCGAGAAGGCCGGCGTCATGGTGCGGCGCGCGTGACGCGGCGACGGGTGGGCGATGTAGTCCTCGACGTCGGCGGCGCGGTGGCGCGCGCGCTGATCGACCGTCCCGCGGCGAAGAACGCCCTGAGCCCGGCGGTGCTCGAGGGGCTCGACGCCGCGGTCGACGCCGCGACGGACGCAGGCTGCGCGGTGCTCGTGATCAGCGGTGCGGGCGGGACGCTCTCTGCGGGCGCGGACCTGCCGCACCTGGAGACGCTGATCGGCGACGAGGCCGGGGTGACCGGGTACATCGCGTCGATCGGCGCGGTGCTCGACCGGATCGAGGACGCCCCGTTCGTTTCGGTCGCGGTGGTCGGGGAGTACGCGCTGGCCGGCGGCTGCGAGATCCTGCTGGCCTGCGACCTCGCCGTGGTCGCCGAGGAGGCCCGAATCGGCGACAGGCACCTGGAGTACGGGCTGCTGCCCGGGGCGGGCGGCTCGGTCCGCCTCCCGCGTGCCCTGCCGGCCGCGCAGGCGCGGCGGCTGCTCTTCACCGGCGAGATGATCGACGGCGTCACCGCTGCGCGCTGGGGGCTGGTGAGCCACGCCGTGCCCGCCGCGGAGCTTGACGGGGCGGTGGAGGCGCTCGTCGCCCGGCTGGCCCGGCACAGCGGCGAGGTGCTCGCCCGGATGAAGCGGATGTACCGCGACTGCGCCGCGCTCCCGGCGCCGCAGGCGCTGGCGGCGGAGCGGGCTGCGCTCGTCGAGCACCTGATGACCTCGCCTGCCGCGGCCGAAGGGCTCGCCGCGTTCCGGGCCGGCCGGAAGCCCGACTTCTCCACCGTCCACTCCCCACTCCCTGGAGGCGCGATGACGAGGACCGACGAGGGCAGACGGGCGGTCTCGGGGCGGTGGTTCGAGGAGCTCGAGGTCGGCACCGTGGTGCAGCACGTCACCCGGCGCACCGTGACGGAGACCGACAACGTGCTGTTCACGACGATGACGATGAACCCGGCGCCGCTGCACCTCGACGCCGACTACGCCGCGGGCACCGAGTTCGGCCGGCCGCTGGTGAACAGTATGTTCACCCTCGCCCTGGTCGTGGGGCTCTCCGTGTCGGAGCTGACGCTGGGCACGATCGTGGCGCAGCTCGGCCTGACCGACGTGGCGTTCCCGGCTCCGGTCTTCCCCGGCGACACGATCCGCGTCGAAACCGAGGTGGTCGAGGCGCGGGCATCGAGGTCGCGGGCGGATGCCGGGATCGTCGTGTTCGAGCACCGCGCCCACAACCAGCGTGACGAGCTCGTCTGCCGCGCCCGGCGGACCGGGCTGATGCACCGCAGACCCATCGACTCGATGGGAACGCAGTCATGACCTCAGCAGCCGAGAGCACGACACCGGACAGCACGACGCAGGTCACCGCACGGCCGATGGGCCGCGTGGCCGCCTCGGTTCTCATCGGCACGACGATCGAGTGGTATGACTTCATCCTTTACGGCTCCGCGGCCGCCCTCGTGCTCGGACCGCAGTTCTTCCCCGGTGGCGACCCGGTGGCCTCGACGCTGCTCGCGTTCAGCACGTTCGCCGTGGGTTTCCTCGCGCGGCCGCTCGGCGGGATCGTGCTGGGCCACTTCGGCGATCGCGTGGGCCGTAAGCAGATGCTCGTGCTCTCGCTGTCCATGATGGGCGTCGCGACGTTCCTCATGGGCCTGCTGCCCACATACGAGTCGATCGGGGTCGCCGCCCCGATCCTGCTCGTACTGCTCCGGCTGGTGCAGGGCTTCGGGGTGGGCGGGGAGTGGGGCGGCGCGGTGCTCACGGCCGTCGAGCACTCCAGCCGGGCCAAGCGCGGGTACTACGGCAGCCTCCCGGTGTTCGAGGAGGTCAAGGCGAACCGGCGGGCGGCGCGCGTGCCGCTGGCCGACGCGATGCGCCGCTACCCGAGGCGGATCCTGCTGGCCACCGGATCGATGATCAGCACCGGGGCGTACTTCTACATCGTCAACACCTACGCGCTCTCCTACGCCTCCACGACCAAGGTTCAGAGCGGCACCGCAATGCTCGTCGCTGTGCTGGTCTACGTCGTCGCGTCCGTGATGCTCAGCATCCCCTACGGCCCGCAGGCCACGTTCATCACCGAGCTGTTCGACGCCACGGTCCGGTTCAGCGCCTCGACGGTCTCTTTCCAGCTCGGAGTGCTGCTCGGCGGGGCGATCGCACCGCTGATCGCCGCGGCGCTCGTCGCGTCGACGGGCACGTCGATGTCGGTCGCGGGCTACGTCTGCGCGGTCTCGCTGCTCTCACTGGTGTGCGTGGCGCTGGTCTCGCAGCGAGACATCGCGCGTGGCAGCGAGGACATGGACCGGGAGCTGGCCACGGCATGATCACCAACTACCTCGACCGGATTTCCGTGGGCGACCGGCACACCAGCCGCGCGCGCACGATCACCGAGACCGACCTCGTCACCTTCGCAATGTTCACCGGCGACTGGCACCCGATCCACACCGATGTCGAGTTCGCCGCGGGCGACCCCCGCTTCGGGCAACGCATCGCGCACGGCGCACTCGTGATCTCGGTGGCGCTGGGTCTGGTGGAGCTGCGGCCCGAGGCGATGAAGGCGTTCTACGGGATCGACCAGCTGCGATTCGTCGGGCCGACCCACATCGGCGACACGCTGCACGTCGAGACCGAGGTGCTCGCGATCGACCCGCGGGGGCCCGACGCCGGCGTTGTGACCTCCCGGTTCGTCGTGCACAACCAGCACGGCGCCGACCTCGTGGTCGCGACGCTGAAGTGCCTCGTCGTGCGGGAAGGGGCGGCGTGACCGATCCGATGACGCCCCCGCGCAGCCTGCTCTTCGTACCGGGCGGCCGGCCGGAGATGCTCGCGAAGGTCGCGCGGTCGCGGCCGGACGCGGTCGTCGTCGACCTCGAGGACGCCGTCGCCCCGGACGCGAAGGACGGTGCCCGGGAGGCGGCCGTCGCCACGCTCGGGGCAGAGCGTCCGGGTGCCGGGACGGTGCTGTTGCGGGTGAACGCGCCGGGCACGCCCTGGCACGGCGCCGACCTCGACGCCGCCGCGCGGGCCTGCGCGGAGGGCGCCCTGGACGGCGTCGTCCTGCCCAAGTACGAGCACGCCCCGCAACTGGGCGTGCTGCGCGCGGCACTGCCCGCGGGAACCCGCGTCATCGTCGGGTTGGAGACCGCGCTCGGGGTGGCCGACGCCCGGCCGCTGCTGGCGGAGCGGCCGGACGCCGCGTACTTCGGGGCCGAGGACTACATCGCCGACCTCGGGGGCCGACGCTCCACCGCCGGCACCGAGGTGCTCTACGCCCGAAGCGGCGTGTGCCTGGCGGCGCACCTGTCCGGCGTCGCCGCGCTCGACCAGGCCGTCGTCGCTGTGCGGGACGGGGAGGCGTTCCGCGTGGACGCCGAGCAGGGCCGCGAGATCGGCTACCGCGGCAAGATCTGCCTGCACCCGCTGCAGGTCGAGCTCGCCCACGAGATCTTCACGCCGTCGCCGGCCGAGGTGGACCACGCCCGTGCCGTGCTGCAGGCGGCCGAGCAGGGCGTCGGAGTGGTCGACGGGCAGATGGTCGACGCCGTGCACGTCACCCTCGCCCGCGGCGTGCTCGCGCGCGCCGGTGAGGAGGGCTAATGCGGGTCGGTTTGATGGTGCCGCCGCAGTTCGACGTCGGCCGGGTGGTGCCCCTGGCCCGGCGCGCCGAGGAGCTCGGCTACGACCTGCTCGCGTGCGGCGAGCACGTGTTCTTCCACGTCCCGACGCCCAACGCCTTCGTCGCGCTCTCCGCAGCGGCGGGGGCGACGAGTCGGGTCCGGCTGCTCAGCGCCACGACCGTGCTGCCGGTCTACCCGGCGCCGCTGGCCGCGAAGATGGCGGCCACGCTCGATGGCGTCAGCGGCGGGCGATTCGAGCTCGGGGTCGGCATCGGCGGCGAGTACCCGGCCGAGTTGCGGGCCTGCGGGGTCGACCCGGCAGAACGCGGCGCCCGTACCGACGAGTCGCTCGAGCTCCTGGTGCGGCTCTTCGCCGGTGAGCGCGTGCACCACGACGGACGCTTCTGGCAGCTCGACGGGCAGCGGCTCGACCCGCTCCCGCCGCAGCAGCCGCGCCCGCCCATCTGGATCGGGGGCAGGCGCGCGCCGGCGATGCGCCGGACCGCCCGGTTCGGCGACGTCTGGATGCCCTACATGGTCGCGCCCGAGCAGTTGGCGACGAGCCTGGAGCAGGTACGAGCCGGGGCGGAGGCGCACGGACGGCCCCACGACGCCGTGCGCGGCGCGCTGTTCTGCTGGGCGGGCGTGGGCGCCGACGGCCGCCGCGCGCACCGGACGGCGCTGGAGGTGCTCGGCCGGATCTACCAGCAGGACTTCGCCGCGCTCGCCGAGCGGTACGTGCCGACCGGCACCCCCGCGCAGGTCGCCGCCCGCCTCGCCGAGTACGCCGCGGCGGGTGCCGAGACCGTGATCTTCGCGCCCGCCTGCCCCGACGACGAGGTCGAACGCGCCGCAGAGATGTTCATCCACGAGGTCGCGCCCGCTCTGGTCGCGGCCTGACAACGGGAGGGAAGAAGACGACGGTGCTGTCCGACGAACCGAGGAACCCGCTGCGGAAGGTGTTGGTCGCGAACCGGGGCGAGATCGCCGTCCGTGTGGTGCGGGCCGCCCGGGACGCTGGTCTGCGAACCGTGGCTGTCCACGCCGAGCCCGATCGCGGTGCGCTGCACACGAGGCTGGCCGACGAGGTGGTCGCGCTCGACGGCGCGGACGCCGCCTCGACCTACCTGAACGTCGCCGCCGTCGTCGCGGCCGCGGTCGAGTCAGGGGCCGATGCCGTGCACCCGGGCTACGGGTTCCTGTCGGAGAACGCCGACTTCGCGCAGGCCGTGCTGGACGCCGGGCTCGTGTGGGTCGGGCCGTCCCCGCGGACCATCCGCGAGCTGGGCGACAAGGTGACCGCGCGCCGGATCGCCCGCGCGGTCGGAGCCCCGCTGGCCGCGGGCACCGAGGACCCGGTCCGCGACGTCGGTGAGATCGAGGAGTTCGCTCGCCGGCACGGTCTGCCCCTGGTGATCAAGGCCGCGTACGGCGGCGGCGGGCGCGGTCTGAAAATCGTGCGGGACGCGGCAGCGATCCCTGACCTGTTCGCCTCGGCCACGCGGGAGGCGATTGCGGCGTTCGGTCGCGGCGAGTGCTTCGTCGAGCGGTTCCTCGACCGCGCCCGGCACGTCGAGGCGCAGGTACTCGGCGACGACTACGGCACGGTCGTGGTGGTGGGCACGCGCGACTGCTCGCTGCAGCGGCGCAACCAGAAGCTCGTGGAGGAGGCCCCGGCGCCGTTCCTGACCAACCGACAGCGGCAGGTGATCCACGACTCGGCCAAGGAGATCTGCCGCGCCGCCGGCTACACGGGTGCGGGCACCGTGGAGTACCTCGTCGGCGACGACGGCCAGATCTCGTTCCTCGAGGTCAACACCCGGCTCCAGGTCGAGCACCCGGTAACCGAGGAGACCACCGGGATCGATCTCGTCGCGGAGCAGTTACGCATCGCGGCCGGCGCCAAGCTGGTGAGCGACGCCGATCCAGCCCCCGTCGGGCACGCCGTGGAGTTCCGGCTCACGAGCGAGGACGCCGGCCGCGGCTTCCAGCCTGTCCCGGGCACGATCACCGTCTTTCGGATGCCGTCGGGGCCGGGGATCCGACTGGACTCGGGCGTCGAGGCGGGCGACCCGGTGGACGGCCGGTTCGACTCGATGTTCGCCAAGCTCGTCGTGCGCGGAACGGACCGCGACGACGCCCTGCAGCGCGCGCGGCGGGCGCTCGCGGAGGTCCACATCGAGGGAACGCCGACGCCGGTGCCGCTCTACCGCCAGGTCGTCGAGCACCCGGACTACGTCGGCGACGGGCACGGCTTCCGCGTGCACAACCGGTGGATCGAGAACGACTTCGACGGCCACGTCGAGCCGTGGACGGAGCCCGCCGCGGACCGGCACCCGGACGAGCTCGGCGTGCAGGTGGGGCGGCGGGTGCTGGCCGTGCGAGTCCCGGGACTTGCAGCGCTCGGCGACCGGGCGGCAGGCGTCCGGGAACAGGCGGCGGCGCTGCGTAGTGACGCGGGCCCCGTGATCGCGGGCGACGCGGTCACTGCACCGATGCAAGGGACGATCGTGCAGGTCGCGGTCGAGGAAGGGCAGCGCGTCGAGGGGGGCGACCTGGTCGCCGTGCTGGAGGCGATGAAGATGGAGAACCGCGTGCTCGCCCACCACGCCGGCGTCGTGATCGGGCTCGCCGTCGCGCCGGGCGACTCCGTCGGCTATCGCACCGTTCTCTGTGAGGTGGTCGGCGCGAGCTGACGGAGCCGGGCGCCGGCCGACCCGTGGTTGCGCTCGCCGGATCGCTGATCGGCGACTCCAACGACGGGTCGGTACCCCGGCGAGGCTCTGGCCCGGGTGAACGCCGCCCGCGAAACGCTGCCGGACCGCGGCGCAATCCGTACGCCAGCCTGCATGCGGTGGTGCGGAGGTTGGAGACGCTGGCCGGTGCGGTGGAGCCCGGCGCCAAGGGTGCGATCGAGAAGCCCGCCAAGGCGAGCGCGAGCAAGGGCCGCGAAGAAGCCCGCCGCCAAGAAAAGCGAGTGACAATGAGCACTTATCGGTCTCGTGCTCGGGTCTTCCACGTGGATTTGAGCACGGGACCGGTTCCCGTTAGTTACACCCCGAGCACAAGCACCAGCACAACTACACCCGAAAGAGGATGACCACGTTCAACGGAGCTGCTGTTGACGCCCGCAAGTTCCGGCAAGGCCGAGGAGATCATCGCGCTGGGCGGCCTGCCGGCGTACCCCATCGTGTGTACCCCCACGTTATGAAGGGGCTTGTAAAAGGTGCGTCCCCCGGAGAGAGTCTGTGTCCCCTGGACAGCGCACCTCGCCGAAGTCCAACCCAAACAATGGGAGATGAATATATGATGCAAGCACTGAAGCGGCCGATCGCGTCCTTGTCGCTGGTCGTCGTGTTCGCGCTGGGTCTGTTGACGATCTCCACGT
The DNA here is from genome assembly GCA_025465235.1 of Pseudonocardia sp. Lineage (GTDB taxonomy): Bacteria > Actinomycetota > Actinomycetes > Mycobacteriales > Pseudonocardiaceae > Pseudonocardia. Next base: position 6,616 of record JAODNO010000061.1, on the reverse strand, counting down.
ACAGAGCGCGCCGTCGCGCTCGCGCGTGACTCAGACCGACCAGGACAGGGTGACGACCGTGCCACCGAGGCCCCGACGGCCGCAGCCAGGAACGCCCGGGAGGCTTGTCCGACAGCCGGCAGAACCCGCGTCGGTGCGGCCTTGAGCGTGTCGATGGCCGGCCGGTAGCGGCGGACATCGGTATGGGCGATGGTGGTGAAGTGGTCCTCGTATTCGGCCAAGACCGACGCTGCGTCCGAGGTTGCGGGCGCCAGCCAGGCGCCGGTCGGATGTGCTGCGAGGCCGAGGATGTGCACCCCTGGCGGGTGGTGCGCTCGACGACGAATAATGGGCGGAGATGGAACAGCTTGGCGCGGTCGTCAAGGTTGTAATGGGCCAAAAGAGCTCTTCGCTCAGTGTCTGACCTGGAGCTCGAGCGCGGGTTCAGGTGGCTCGTACCGGAAAGTCGCATGAACCGCACACGAAACGCCACGCATATCGGCTGAAGGGTTTTGGCGCACGACAACGCCAAACCTGCTGGGCAGCAGATTCATAAGCGGGTGAGGCCTGTGGTCGGTGATCGGGCTGGTGGTGCTGATCGCCGGGGTCGCGCTGCTCTCCCGCTCGCTGCGGGGGCGCCCTCCCCTGAGCCGTCCGGGGAGGGACGGGCAGATCAACTGGCGCGAGGTGCCGGTTGGGTTCACCATCAGTTCATGAACAAGGTAGGGCGCGATTCTCGTGCGCGCCTCGACGCGGTGCACCGCGTCGGCGCAGTCCTGTTCGGTCTCGGGCTGTGGGTCTTCGGCATCTTCGGCATCGTCGGCCGGGTCGAGCCGTTCTCGACCAGGGGTGAGCCGGTACTGGGGCTGTCGTCGAATGGCCTGCTGTCCGCGATCTCACTCGTCGTGGGCGGGGTGCTGATCGCGGCGGCGGTTCGTGGTGGCCGCATGGCGTCCACGGTCACCGTCGCCGTGGGGGCTGGGTTCGTCCTGTCCGGCCTGGCCAACGTGCTCGTCCTGGATACGCCGCTCAACCTGCTGGCGTTCCGGATGCGAATGTGATCTTCAGCCTGGTCTCCGGCGCGCTCCTGATGTTCCTAGGCGCGTACGGCCGGTTCACCGGTGGGCTCCCGGCGGACAACCCGTACCAGGTGGAACGGCACGGCGGCGGCGGGCAGGACGTCCCCCTGCCGACCGTCTTCCGGGATCATGCCGATGTGATCGCCGCGCGGGAGCTCGCCGAGGCCGAGCGTGCCGTGGCCCAGCACGCCGCCACTTCCGAGCAGGTGGGGGGCGTGGCGGTCGCCGGCGGGGCGAGGCGGGCCGAGGACCGGGTCAGCGCGTGGCGGGCGGGTCGCGGCTGATCCGAGCGGCTGATCCGAGTGGACCGGCTCAGCCGGTCTCCGGGCGGCGCAGCGGGCCCCGGATGCGGGCCACGAGCCACGCCTCGACGCGTTCCGGGGCCTAGCCGCGCCCGTCCACCAGGGTCGCGTACAGGTCGGGCGCCATGTAGAGCCACATCTGGTCGATGAGGAGAACGCGGATCACCGCAGGTCACGAGCCCAAGTCCTACTTCTGGAACCCCACAGCGGTCGTAGGCAGCTCGAGCCGCTTGAATTGCAGCAGCACGAGATCGTGCGCTCGACGACCCACCGGACCCGACCGAGCTTCGACTTGTCCTCCGTCCCGCGCCGCGCGATCCGCACACTGATCCCGCGCCGGTTCACCGAGCTACACCGGCAGGTTCCGCGTCTGGTGCCGCGAGGGGCTTGCTCCCAGGCGTCACTGGTCCAAGAGGTCCTCGACCACGATGGGGATGTGACGGACACGGACGCCCGTGGCGTTGTAGATGGCGTTGGCAACGGCTGCGGCCATGCCGACTGTGCCGATCTCGCCCAGGCCCCTCGCGCCGACGGGGTTGTGCAGTGTGTCCGGGTACTGGACGAAGTGGACGTCGACCTCGGGGATGTCCGCGTTCACCGGGAGCAGGTAGCCCGCGAAGTCACCGTTGGCCAGCCGCCCGTTCGCCTCGATCTCCAGGCCCTCGTGCAGTGCGGCGGACACGCCCCAGATCATGCCGCCGATGATCTGGCTGCGCGCCGTCTTCTCGTTGATGATCCGGCCTCCGTCGAACACGCCGAGCACGCGGGACACACGGGCCTCGCGCGTCCACCTGTGCACGCGGACCTCGCAGAACTGGGCACCGAACGAACTGAACGAGTGCTTGCTCAGCTCCTCGCCGGGGGCTGAGGAACCGGTCGCGGAGATCGACGAGTGGTTCACGGCCCGCAGCACTTCACCGAACGTCATCGTCCGGCCGCCGGCCAGCACGCGACCGTCCGCGTACGAGGCCTCCATACCGTCGAACGGTGAGCCAGGGGATGACGCAACGGCCAGCAGGTCGTCGATCACCTTGGCCGCGGCGATCATGATGGCCGAACCCGCGCTCGCCGTAGCGGTCGAGCCGCCGGACATGCCACCGGGTGGAAACGCCGAGTCGCCCAGCCGCGGCGTGATCCGGTCCGGCGAGATGTCCAGCGATTCGGCTCCCACCAGGGAAAGCACGGTCAGCAGGCCGGTTCCCGGGTCCGCCCCGCTGGTCGAGACCACGGCCGTGTCGTCTGCCTGCAGCGTGACCTCGACCGTGGCCGGGAACCGCAAGGCAGGGAACATCGCGGTGGCCGTACCGAGACCCACGAGCCAGTCGCCGTCGGTGTGACCGTGCGGCAAGCGGTTCGCCCAGCCGAACCGGGCTGCGCCGACGTGGAAGCACTCGTCGAGATGCTTGCTCGACCACTGCAGATCCTTGCCGGGCGGCGCGGTCGAGTTGTTCCTCATGCGCAGCTCGATCGGGTCCATGTTCAGCGCGACCGCCAGCTCGTCGATCGCGCTCTCCAACGCGAATGACCCGGGCGCCTCACCCGGCGCCCGCATGAACGTGGTCGGCGGGATGTTCAGCGGCACCATCTTCTGGCTGATGGCCAGGTTCGGGGTGGCGTACCACTCCCGCGAGGTGCCGTGCGACGTCGGCTCGACGAACGACCGGTCCGCCGGCGTGCTGCACCACGAGTCGTGGCGCACCGCGATCAGTGTGCCGTCCGTGTCCGCGCCGAGGGCGATGGTCTGCACCGTCGCGGCGCGGCCCGCGGTCGCGGTGAAGACCTGCTCCCGGCTGAGCGCGGCTTTGATCGGCCGACCGAGAGCCCTGGCTGCTGCCGCCGCCAGGAACGCGGGCGCGGACGTGCGGCCCTTACCGCCGAACGCCCCACCTACGAACGGGTTCACGGCGTGGACCGACGACGGATCGAGGTCCAGCGCACCGGCCAGCTCCGCCGCCTGGAGATCCGACCCCTGGTTTCCGCTGTAGACGGTCAGTCCGCCGGAGTCCCACACCGCGACCGCGGAGTGCGGCTCCATCGCGGCGTGGTTCTGGGTCGCGGTGGTGTACGTCGCCTCGACGACCACCGGACTTTCCGCCAGCGCGTCCTCGATGGACTCGACACCGGGGGCGAGGACCGCGAGCGACGGCGGCGAATCGCCGAACGTCGGCTGTGCGTCCTCTGCTGAGGCGAGACCATCCTCCAGCGAGGTCAGGGCCGGCCGCGGCCGGTAGCTGACCTCGATGAGCATCGCCGCGTCCCGGGCCTGCTCGAAGGTCTCCGCCACCACGAAGCCGATCGGCTGGCCGTAGTACGTGACTTCCCTGTCCTGCAGGGGAACCCAGGTCTCGCCGAAGACCGGGGAGCTCGGCGTGCGCAGCTCCAGCGGGTCGAACGGCGAGTACACGCCGATCACGCCGGGTGCGCTCTTCGCCGCCATGACGTCCATGGCCTCGATCTCGCCGTGGGCGATCGTGCTGAGCACGACGTATCCGTAGGCCATGCCGGGGAAGTTGTGGTCCGCCCCGTACTTGGCCCGGCCGCTGACTTTCAGCGGTCCGTCCAACCGGCTGGTCATCAGCCGCTCCCCTCGGTCAGTTCGAGCAGTGCACGGACGACGGTCCGCTGCAGCAAGGACACCTTGAAACCGTTCGCGGACAACGGCCTGGCACCGTCGGCCGCCACGGACGTGGCGGCCTCGAAGGCCGCCGGGGTCGCGGGCGCACCGCGCAAGGCCGCCTCGACCGCGGCCAGCCGCCATGGCACGGTCGCCACGCCACCGACCGCCACCCTGGCGTCGACGATGCGCGAGTCCTGGATGTCCAGCGCCACCGCGGCGGAGCACAGCGCGAACTCGTAGGACTGCCGGTCCCGCACCTTGACGTACGTGGAACGCGACGCCCAGTCCAGCCGTGGGACCAGGACCTCGCTGATCAGTTCACCGGGGCGCAGGTCGGTCTCCACCTCGGGAGTGTCACCCGGCAGGCGGTAGAGGTCCGCCAGCTTGACGGTACGGCTTCCGGTGGCGCTGACCAGCCGGATCTCCGCGCCGAGCGCGACCAGGGCGACTGCCACGTCGCTGGCGTGGGTCGCCACGCAGAAGTCGCTCGTGCCCAGCACAGCATGCATCCGGTTGGCCCCCGAGATCGCGGGACATCCGCTGCCGGGTTGCCGTTTGTTGCACGGCATGGCGACATCGCGGTAGTACGTGCAGCGGGTGCGCTGCAACAGGTTTCCGCCGATGCTGGCCATGTTCCGGAGCTGCTGGGAAGCACTCAGCAGCAAGGCGCGGGAGATCACGGGGTACACGCCGGGATGCCCGGCGATGTCGCTCATCCGCTCCAGCGCGCCGATCCGCAGCCCGTCGCTGGTGTCGATGCCTCGCTATGGCAGCCTGTTGATGTCCAGGACATGCTGCGGCGTCAGGACGTTGATCTTCATCAGGTCCACAAGGGTGGTCCCACCTGCCAGGAACGTGCCGGGCGAGGCGAGAGCGGCTTCGACGGTCTCGGGTGCCGTGAGTTCAAAGGGACGCATCAGCGTGCCTCGCTTGTTCGATCGCTGCGATGATGTTCGGGTAGGCCGCGCAGCGGCAGATGTTGCCGGACATGAACTCCCGCACGTCCTCGACGTCCTGCCGGACCGCTGCGACCGCCGACATGACCTGCCCCGGCGTGCAGAACCCGCACTGCAGGGCGTCCTGGTCGACGAACGCCTGCTGGACCGGGTGCAACTGATCCCCGGTGGATAGTCCTTCGACCGTTGTCACCTGCTGTTTCACGGTGGCGGCCAGGGTCAGGCACGAAAGCACGGGCCTGCCGCCGACATGCACGGTGCAGGCGCCGCACTGACCTCGGTCACAGCCCTTCTTCGGGCCGGTGACGCCGAGGCGTTCCCGCAACGCGTCCAGCAGTGTCACACCGGGATCGACACTCAGTTGTTCTATCCTGCCGTTGACTTCGAGTGAGATGTCCACTGGATCTCGTTCCCCCAGATCGTCCATGTAGGAAGCCTGACGGCATGGGTCGCGGTGGCGGCTACGTCGAGCCGCCGCGACGCTGAACCGGATATTCATCCGCTTCGGCTATCGAGGCTAGCGGATTATGATCCGCTTCGCAACGAGCGGCACCGGGACTTGCTCCAGGTGCAGGGAGTGCTGCACTACCTTCAGGACGAACGAGACAGACGACCGGGAGGGACGATGACGATGGGATCAGTCAGTCCCCGGCGTGCGGACACCCGGCGCAACCATGAACGCATCCTCGCCGCGGCGGCCGAGTCATTGGCCAAGTCGGACGAGGTTTCGTTCAATGCCATCGCGAAGAAGGCTGAAGTGGGAGTCGGCACGGTGTACCGGCACTTCCCCACGCCAGAAGCGCTCATCCTGGCGGTCTACCAGCGCGAGGTGCAACATCTTGTCGACGTCGTGCCAAGCCTGCTCGAGACGAACACCCCAGAACAAGCTTTCCGGACATGGACGACCGAACACCTCGCGCACTACATGATGACCAAGCGAGGCCTGGCCAACGCGCTTCGCGCTGCGACGCCGTCCCACGGGGAACTGCCCGCGAACGCCTACGAGGCCCTGGTCGGGGCGATCGCCACACTGTTGAAGGCCAATTTCGGTGCCGGAACCGTCCGGACCGACCTCGATCCGGAAACCGTCCTTCGTGGACTGGGCGGCCTCCTGTACCTCGACCGGAGCGGCGACTGGAAGAGTCAGACCGCGAGTCTCATCGACCTGCTATGGCGAGGTATGTGCTCTCAGTCGAAGTGAGCGGAGGATCACTGCCGACCGAGGACTTGCTGCGTGGCGGCGGGGGCCGGCACGACTCGTCAGTCTGGGGGGGTTCCACCGGCTGGCTCGGCCCGCGTCCCCGGTTGGGACACCGTGTAGCCACCGACGAATCCGATGCCGAGAAACCCGCCCCCGCGGGGTCGCTCGTAGGTGATGAAGCGTCGAAGGCGGAGTTGTTGCCGGTGACGATGCCAGGCTCACGGACAACCGAGGACGTCGAGCTCCGGCGACTACGCGGTGACCGCACGCTGGGCGAGGTCGCCGAGGCAACGCTGATCAGCACGTCGAAGCTGAGCCGGTTGGAGAACGGCCATGGCGTGCCCCAGGCACGCGATCTCCGCGACCTCGTCACTTACTACGACCTCAGTGCAGCGGTGGAGGCGCTGCGCCGACCCTTCGGCTCATCCGACGATGTTCGCGCGCAGCTCGACCATCTCCACACAATGTCGCGGCAGAGCAAC
>JAODNO010000037.1 GCA_025465235.1 Pseudonocardia sp. | reverse complement strand
GTCGAAGTAAGCAGACGCTTACTTTTGGGGGCTTTGTCATGATTCGTGCCTATCCGTTCGGGGAGCCGGACGGGCTGGAGCTCGACCCGATCTACGGGGAGCTGCGCCGCGACGAGCCGGTCTCCCGGGTGAAGCTGCCCTACGGCGGGGAGGCCTGGCTGGCCCTCCGCCACGCCGACGTGCGGACGGTGCTGGGCGACCCGCGTTTCAGCCGCGCGGCCGTCGTCGGTAAGGACGTCCCCCGGGTGCGGCCGGAGATCGACAACCAGGCCGCCTCGATCCTCAACATGGACCCTCCCGAGCACACCCGCCTGCGCAAATTGGTGGCCAGTGCGTTCACCGTGCGGCGGGTGGAGGGACTGCGGCCACGGGCCGCCGAGCTCACCACGGAGCTGCTCGCCGGGATGCGCGCCGCCGGCTCCGGTGCCGACCTCGTCGAGCACCTGTCCGTGCCGCTGCCGGTCACGATCATCTGCGAGCTGCTGGGCGTCCCGGTCGAGGATCGCACGGTCTTCCGGGCCGGCGCGGATGCAGCGCTGTCGACGTCGGCGCTGTCCCCTTCGGAGCGGGCTGCGGCGGGCGCGGCGATGACGACGTACATGGCGAGTCTGGTCGCGCAGCGCCGCGCCGCCCCGACCGACGATCTGCTCGGCGCGCTGGTCACCGCACGGGACGAGGGTGACCGGCTCAGCGAGGGTGAGCTGGTCGGCCTGGGTATCGGCATCCTCATCGCCGGTCACGAGACGACCATGAACCAGATCGGGAACATGGCCTACTCACTGCTCACGCGGCCCGACCGGGGTGACGGGCTGCGTGGCGACCCGGAGGCGGTCGCGCGGGGCGTCGAGGAGCTGCTCCGGTTCACGCCGCTCGGGGCGTCGGCCGGGTTCCCCCGGATCGCGACGGAGGACGTGGAGCTGTCCGGCGTGACGGTGCACGCCGGCGAGGCGGTGGTGGTGTCGGTACACGCGGCCAACCGCGACCCCGAGGTGTTCGAGGACCCCGAGACCCTGGTGCTCGACCGTGCGGTCAACCGCCACATCGGCTTCGGCTACGGGGTCCACCACTGCCTCGGCGCGCAGCTGGCGCGGATGGAGCTGCAGGAGGCGGTCGGCGGGCTGCTCCGCGAGTTCCCGGACCTGCGCCTCGCCGTGGCGCCGGAGGACGTCGAGTGGCGAACGGGCGCGTTCGTCCGCGGTCCGCGCACACTGCCCCTGGCGTGGGGCGACGACCACGGCTGAGCCGATTCCCGCGCACGTCGCTTCGGGCCCCGAGCGCTACCAGGGCTCGCTCAGCCGACGGGTCTGCACCTGCACCCCTCCGCGGACCCGCCCGCCGGTGCGGGCCGCCAGCCGCAGACAGGTCTCGACCCACAGGTTCAACTGGATCTCCTTGGCCAGCCCGAGCCAGCTGTAGAGCAGATGCGAGAACCGGTCGCCCGACCGGGCACAGGAGTCGATCTCGAAGACCAACCAGTCCCCATCGGGGCAGCACCCGAACTCGATCTGCCCCGCCTCCAGGTGCCCGCGCAGGGTGGCCAGCCGGAACGACGTGGGGGTCCGGTCGATCACGCGGACCGGCCCGTCCCAGGGTCCCGGGATCCGGATGAGGAACTCGTCGCCTGCGGTCATCGCGCCCGGCCGGCCCCGCGTCTTGAGGAACACCGCCACCTCCCCGGGGGCGCTGCAGTTCGGGTCGCCTGCGAATGTCGCCATCACCTCGGCGGGACGCTTCGTGGCCCCCTCCACACGGACCGAGTAGCGGCGGCGGAACATCGGCCCGACGCCGTCCTCGACGGGCTGTACGTCGTCGTCGAGCACCTCGGGCGGGACGGGCGGGGGCAGGTCGTGAACGTCACCATCGCACTCCGAGCGGTGGATCGGGGTGGTGCGCCACATGTAGCGCCACATCACCGTCAACAGCCCGATCGGCCAGCGCAGCACGATCGCGATCCGGTGGACGAGAGTGCCGGGCGGGCGGCGCGATCGCTGGCGGAAGAGCACGAAAGCCGGGATACCCGTTTCTCGTGATGGCCAACGGTGCGGTGTCGGGCCTGGTGGCGCACGCGTAGGAGCAGGAGAGTCGGGGTACTCGCATCCCATGATCGCCAACGACGCCCTGATGCGCCGCGCCGCGCTGTCGTTGCACGGGGCGTCGCTCACCTCGATCGGGTTGTGCGTCGTGCTGTGGCTGCGCGCCAAGACCGTCGACCAGGACGAGCGGGGCAACGCCGAGCGCCGCGCGCTGTTCGTGGGTCTGTGGCCCCCGATGTTCTGGTTGTTCGGGGACGCCGCAGAGCGCGCCGGCGACCGGCACTGAGCGCCGTGCGGGACCTCGCGCGCGCGGTGGGCGACCTGCGCGACCGGCCGGTCAACTACGACGAGGGGCGGGCCCCCCCGTTCGTCCTCGACGGGTGGCACCAGGACCGGCGCGTGGTGGTGCTCGGCCAGGAGGCACCCGGCGAACCGGAGCCGGGCGGGTTGGTCGAGACGGCCGGCACGCTGGTCGACAGCTACGAGTTCAGCGATCCCGCCATCCTGCGCGCCGCGTTCCCCTACCCCGGCCACCTCGTGGGGCGCGACATGCTGTTGGAGGGCAGGTTTCTCGTGTTGCGCTTCCTGATCGGGGTGCGCATCACGGCCGAGCACGACGAGGTGCGCGCCGGGGCGAACGGGCCGGAACGGGTGATCGGCTGGTCCTACCAGACGCTGCGGGGCCACCTGGAGCAGGGCCGGTTGACCTACGAGGTGGCGAAGGAGCTGGACACGGGTCGCGTCGAGTTCCGGATCATCGCCTACTCGCGGCGCGCGCCGATCGCGAACCCGGTGCTGCGGCTCGGGTTCCGGCTCTTCGGGCGGCGCACCCAGCTGCACTTCTACCGGCACGCGCTGGCCCGGCTGCACCGGTTGATGCAGGCTCCACCATGTCCGCCCACGCCCGGCCCAGACGGGATCGTCCGCGCGCCGAGCGGGGTGGAGCCGGGCCGCTTCGAGGGCTGGACGCTGCGCTTCGCGCACCCGGGCCGCTGAGCGCCCTGCCGTCCGGAGGTCGGGAATGTCGCTGCCGGGCCGGGGTCAGGCCGGCGGGTACGTCCGCTCTTTCAGCAAGGTCGCCAGGTGGGCGGCGTTCGCCGACATCGTCGCCAGCACGGAGGCGACCGCCTCGGGGGTCTCGTCGAGGTCCTTGTAGTCCGTGGTGGTCATGGCCTCGCCGTTCCAGTAGACGCCGCCGTTGGCCGGCACCGTGAACCCGACGTCGTTGAGGGCCTGGAACAGATCAGCGGTGATCGCGTGGCCGCCGTCCTCGTTGCCGACGACGACAGTCAGGGCGACCTTGCCGAAGGTCTCGAGCCTGCCCTCGTCGTCGGTCTCGGAGAGCTCGGCGTCGAGCCGCTCCAGCACCCGCTGGGCGACGCTGCTCATGTGGCCCATCCAGGTGGGGGTCCCGAGCACGAAGATGTCCGCGGCCAGCATCTTCTCCCGGATCCCGGGCCAGGCGTCGCGGTCGCCCATGTCCTTCTCGACGCCGGGCTTCACAGGCATGTACCCGGTATGATCACCCGAAACCGGCGGGTCAGCGGATCGACCACCTGGGCGATGGACGGCCACACGGGGTTTGCCGGCGCGGAGACTGGTCATTCCGCCGTTCATGCAGCCCTTCGCCCAGATCGAACGACTCGAACGCGCAGAGGTGCTGGACCGGCCTGCGGCGGTGATCCGCTCCACGGTGCAGCGGCTGCTGTCCGACCGGCGCGTGAAGGACGCGTTGCACGGCGTGTGGCTGGGCCATCCCCTGCACGCCGCGCTGGTGCACGTCACGCTCGGGTCGTTCCTCTCGGCGTCCATGATCGACATGGTGGGCGGGAAGCAGCGCTACTCCAGCGGTCTCATCGCCACCGGGCTCGTCCTGACGCCGCCGACCGTCGCCGCCGGATGGACGGACTGGTCGGCCTCGCATCCGGACCAGCAGCGCGTCGGGCTCGTGCACGCAGCCACGAACGGTCTCGCGATCACCTGTTATGTCGGGGCACTGCGGAGGCGCGCCCGCGGCCGCCGCGGACGGCTGCTGTCTCTCGCCGGCGCAGCCGTGAGCGGCATGGGCGCCGCGCTCGGCGGACACCTCGCCTATCACCTGTCGCTCGGCGCCAACCACGCCGACCGGGTCCGCGACCTCGTCCCCCCGGGCTGGCAACCACTGGCTGCGCTCGCCGACCTACCCGACGGCACCCCGGTCCGCAGGGCAGCGGGCGAGGTACCCGTCTTCGTGTTGCGCCGCGGCCAGGAGGTGACCGTGCTGGCTGACCGCTGCCCGCACCTGGCCGGCCCGCTCTCGGGCGGCGAGGTGGTCGGGGCCGATGGCGACGCCCGCGTGGTCTGCCCGTGGCACGGGAGCGAGTTCCGGCTCGACGACGGATGCGTCGTGCACGGTCCCGCCATCGCGGCCGTGCCCCGGTTCGAGGCCCGGGTGGTCAACGGCACGCTGGAGGCCAGGATCGTCGCGAGCGCGGGGGCCCCGACGGCCTGAGCGACTGCCCGGCCGACCCGGCTGGTGACGGCCATCGCTCGCGGGTGCACCTATCGCAGGCACGGTCCGCAACCACCTGGCGGCGATCACCACGAAGCTCCGAGTTGTCCAGCAGGGCGGAAGCGTTCCGGACAGCGCAGGAGCAGGGGTGGCTGTGGGTCCGGCGCCTCAGCGCTCGATGTGAACCTGCACCGATCGGGAGTCCTGCGACAGCCAGCCTTTCCGCTGCGCGTACGCCGTCATCTCCGCCCAGCGCTGCGCCCAGTCGGGAGCGGTCGCGATGAGCTGCGCGTGGGACCGCAGCACCCCCAGGTCCAGCCAGACGGTGTCGGCGTCGATCAGCTCGCCGGTGCCGGTGGTCGTCAGCGCGGTTCGGACGCCCTCGGCATCGAGGTCGGTCTGCAGGTGCAGGCGGCCGAGGTCATCGGCGTCCTGCACGACGGCGCCCTCGGCCGTCAGTCGGACGATCATCCTGGTGATCCTGCCCGCTGGGGGCACCGGCAGGAAAGTTGGCCCGTTCTCCGACGTGCCGGGTCGTCCGGTGCGGTCTACTCGTCCTGACTCGGGGGGCGGGTCTCGGATACCCCGCCGAAGCCGGGCGCCAGGTCGGCAGGGTCCGGGCTGTCCGGGTCGGCGTTCGGACCGCCCTCCGGCGGATCGGGCTGCACGATGCCGGCCGGGCTCGGCGCGACCTCGGTGGTGTCCGTGCCGGGCGGCACGCCCTTCTGTTCGCTCATGGGAATCGACCTCGTCGTCGGGCTCGGGCGGTCACCGCGACCGCCCCAAGGAGCGCGCTCCTGAGATCGGCTGCCCACGAAGCGCCCGACTCAAACCGCGACACCCACGGTCAGTGCCGTCGGGAGCGATCGCGCGCGCGGGCGAGGAAGTCGGAGGCGTCCGGCCCGAACGCGTAGCGGGCCGCGTCGATGGCATGGATCGCTGCGCCGAGCGGGTCGGGGTTGCTCGCCTCGTGCAACGCCATCCATACCTGACGGTGCTCGCCCTGCCCCTCCAGACCGGACGTGCGGGCGAGCAGGTCCGCGGCCGAGGTGAGCGACCGCCCCACCAGGCTCGCGGCCACGGCGGGATGGGTGTCGAGACCAGCGTGCACCGCCGCTTCCGTCGCCGCCCACCAGGCCAGTTCGCGCAGTGCGTGCTCGGGCAGCGCCACGAGCGCTTCGGTGTCCTGGCCGAGCGGGGCGGGCGCGGTCCAGCGCCGCGCGCCATCGGGCCGCCGGTCCACGGGGTGGACCTCGGGCAGCCGCGGCAGAATGCGGTAGGCGACGCCGGATGCCTCGATGCGGCCGACGTCCTCGGCCCGCAACCCGCGCCCCGTGAACCGCTCGACGGCGACGAGGCCCTTCGCCACCCGGTCGTGATAGTCCTCGAACTCGAGACCGTCGAGCGCCGCGAGCACGTCCGGATCGCCGGGTCGGGTGGCGGGCGGCGGCTCGAAGGAGGCCAGCACCTCTCCGCCGCGAGCGAAGGACAGGCTCGTCAGCGCATTGACGTTCCAATACATGCTGGCGGCGCGTCCGCGTGCGGACGCCAGCCGGAGCACCGGGCCCTGCGCCCCCTGCCAGCCGTTGTACTCGACGGCGAGGACCGCGCCGTCGACCGGCAGCACGGCGACCCACGGGTCGATGCCGGACCGGTCGAACAGCTCGGCGAGCGGCACCGGATGCGCCGGGTCGGCCCCGAATGCCTCCAGCACCTCCTCCGCTCCCGATCCGGTGACGACCGTGACCGCGGCCGCCTCGCCGAGACCGGTGCCGCGCACCCAGCGGTAGGCCACCTCTGGCCGGACGACGACCGGCGGCTCCGGCTCGCCCCGCAGCCGGTGGCCGAGCCGATCGGTCGCCTTGTGCACGACCTCCGGCGCGAGCGGCGCAGGCCAGACCGCGATCTCGTAGCGCTCGCCGCCCACCCTGCCGTCGCCGTGCTCGTCGCGCCCGCGCGCCGACACGCGGGCCCGGACCGGTCCCGGCCACGGCGGCGTCTGGCCGAGCAGGTGCGCAGGCGCTGGCGCCGCGGGACCGAGCACCGACGCGGCCCCCTCGGCGGCGGTGTAGCTGACGTCGACGACCTCGTGCCACGTGGCCAGGTCCACCACGGCGGGCTCCTCGGACAGCACCCTGAGCCACACCGGCACCGCGGCGCTCCGCACCCCGGTACGGACCACGATCCCGCCGGGCACCGCCTCGACCAGCCCGTTCACGGGTTCCCCTGCCAGCGGCGGGAAGGGGCCCTCGACCATCGCGAAGCGGTGCTCCTGCACGGGAACGTCGCCTGCGGAGAACCGCGGGACCACGTACTGGTCGCGCAGCCGCGCGCGCAGCGCGGCGGCGTACGCG
>JAODNO010000602.1 GCA_025465235.1 Pseudonocardia sp. | reverse complement strand
CGGGCAGTCCACCGACGTTGTGGTGGCTCTTGATGGTCGCGGTACCGGCGCCGCCGCCGGACTCCACGACGTCGGGGTAGAGCGTGCCCTGGACGAGGAACCCGACATGTTCGTGCTCGACGACCTCCTCCACCGCGGTCTCGAACACCCGGATGAACTCCCGGCCGATGATCTTGCGCTTCTCCTCGGGGTCGGTGACCCCGGCGAGCGCGTCCAGGAACCGCTTCCGCGCATCGACGGTGTGCAGCTTGGCCCCGGTCGCGGCCACGAAGTCGCGCTCCACCTGCTCCCGCTCGCCGGCCCGCAGCAGCCCGTGATCAACGAACACACAGGTCAGCCGGTCGCCGATGGCCCGCTGCACGAGCGCAGCCGCCACCGCGGAGTCGACGCCGCCGGACAGCCCGCAGATCGCCCTTCCCTCGCCCACCTGAGAGCGCACCGCGGCGATCGTGTCGTCGATGATCGAGGAGGTGGTCCAGCCGGGGGTGATGCCAGCGATCTCGTGCAGGAACCGGCGCAGCACCTCCTGCCCGTAGGGCGAGTGCCCGACCTCAGGGTGGTACTGGACGCCCGCGAGCCGCCGCTCGGTGTCCTCGAACGCCGCCACCGCCGCCCGCTCCGACGACGCCGTCACCACGAAACCCTCCGGCGCACGCACCACGGAGTCGCCGTGGCTCATCCACACCGGGTGCCGGCCGGGCAGGCCGTCGTGCAGCGCCCCTGGCGCGGCGCAGACCGTCAGCTCGGTGCGCCCGTACTCGCGGGTGCCGTCCGGTGCCACCTCGCCACCCAACGAGAGCGCCATCGCCTGGAAGCCGTAGCAGAGTCCCAGCACCGGGATCCCGGAGGTGAACAGCTCGGGGTCGATGCTCGGCGCACCCGGCTCGTACACGCTCGACGGCCCGCCGGAAAGGATCAGCGCGGCGGGCTTGCGCGCCACGATCTCGTCGACCGGGGTGTCGCCCGGCACGATCTCGGAGTACACCTGCGCCTCCCGCACCCTGCGGGCGATCAGCTGGGCGTACTGGGCCCCGTAGTCGACGACGAGGACAGTGGGGGGTTGCACCCCTACCACGATAGTCGGCCCATGGCACCGGCCATTGATCCCCGCGAGCCGATCATGAGGGCGAGCGGAACGGCGCGGTCAGTCGGGCTGCAGCGGAAGTTCGACGAGGATCGCCGTGCCTTCCCCGGCGGAGCTGTTGACCTCGATCGACCCGCCCAGGGCCTGCACCCGGTCGCGCAGGCCGATCAGGCCGATCAGGCCGATCAGGCCCGAGCCTGCCGCGGATGACGTGCTCGGCACGGGCGAAGTGCAGGCAGCGCGGCGGGAAGGTGTCGCCGACCACAGCATGGTGGGACCCGGCCGCGCCGAGCGGGGGTGCCAGGTCAGGGGGCTATTTCAGCCGCGGACGGTGAGGCCCACCCGCTGAAACTCCTTCAGATCCGAGTAGCCCGTCTTCGCCATCGCCCGCCGGAGGGCACCGAATAGGTTCACGGTGCCGTAGGGGCTGCTCGCCGGGCCGAAGAGCAGGGTCTGCAGATCCCGCTCGCTCGGCGCGAAGCCGGTGACCTCCGAACGCGGCAGCGAGGGGTGCGCCGCCGACGAGGTCCAGTACAGGCCCTGCCCCGGCGACTCGGCCGCCTCGGCGAGCTGCTCGCCCAGCATCAGCGCATCGGCCCCGCAGGCGATGGCCTTCGCCATGTCACCCGAGCCGGCCATGCCGCCGTCGGCGATCACGTGGACGTAGCGACCGCCCGTCTCGTCGAGGTAGTCACGGCGCGCCGCGGCGGCGTCGACGATCGCGGTGGCCATCGGCACCCCGATACCGAGCACGTCGTCGGTGGTGGTGGCCGACGACTCCCCGTACCCGACGATCACCCCGGCCGCGCCGGTGCGCATGAGGTGCATCGCGGTGCGGTAGTCGCCCACCCCGCCGGCGACGACCGGCACGTCGAGGGAGTTGATGAACTCCTTGAGGTTCAACGGCTCCCCGCCCGAGACGTGCTCGGCAGAGATGATCGTGCCCTGCACGACGAGGATCTCGAGGCCGGCAGCGAGCAGGTCGGGCGTGAGCTCGCGGGCACGCTGCGGGCTCACGCGCGCGGCCACCGTGACCCCCGCCTCGCCCACGGTCTTGAGCGCCTCCGTGAGCAGCGCGGGCTGGATCGGCGCGGCGTGCAACTCCTGCAGGAGCCGCACTGCACCCGTCGGGTCGTCCTCCGCCGCCGCGGCGTCGAGCACCCGCTGCAGCGCGCCCTCGGCATCCGCATGCCGCGCCCACAGGCCCTCGGCGTTGAGCACGGCCAACCCGCCGAGCTGCCCGATCCGCACGGCGCTCGCCGGTGAGACGACGGCGTCGGTCGGGTGGGTCACCAGCGGGATCCCGAACTGGTACGCGTCGAGCTGCCAGGCGGTCGAGACCTCCTGCGAGCTGCGGGTACGCCGCGAGGGCACGATCTCGACCTGCGACAGGTCGTAACTGCGACGGGCCTCCCGGCCCATCCCGATCTCCACGAGGTCACGCACGGGTGACCAGCGTAGAGATCCCGCTAGCGGGCCACGTAGTTGGGCGCCTCAGCCGTCATCGTGATGTCGTGCGGGTGACTCTCCTTGAGCCCCGCGGCGGTGATCCGGACCAGCTGCGCCTGCTGCAGCTGCTCGATCGTCTGCGCTCCGGCGTAGCCCATGCCGGACCGCAGCCCGCCGACGAGTTGGTGCACGACCTGGCCGAGCGGACCGCGGAACGGGATGCGGCCCTCGATGCCCTCGGGTACGAGCTTGTCCTCGCTCAGCACGTCGTCCTGGGCGTAGCGGTCCTTGGAGTAGGACTTCGTCGGCCCGTTCTCCCCGCCGCGCGACCGCATCGCCCCGAGCGACCCCATGCCGCGATAGGTCTTGTACTGATTGCCGCCCACCAGGATCAGGTTGCCGGGCGACTCCGCGGTGCCTGCGAGCAGGCTCCCGAGCATCACGGTGGACGCGCCTGCGGCGATCGCCTTGGAGATGTCACCGGAGTACTGGATGCCGCCGTCGCCGATCACCGGAACGCCTGCGGGGGCACACGCGAGCGAGGCCTCGTAGATCGCGGTGATCTGCGGCGCGCCGACCCCGGCGACCACGCGGGTGGTGCATATCGACCCGGGCCCGACACCGACCTTCACGGCGTCCGCACCGGCCTCGACGAGCGCCTCCGCGCCTGCCCTCGTGGCCACGTTGCCGCCCACCACGTCGACCGTGTGGCCCGCCTCGGCCCGCAGCTTGGCGACGGTCTCCAGGACGCGCCGGGAGTGCCCGTGCGCGGTGTCCACCATCAGCACGTCCACACCGGCGTCGACGAGGTGCATCGCGCGGGCGTAGGCGTCCTCCCCGACACCGACAGCAGCGGCTACGACGAGTCGGCCGTCCGGGTCCTTGGTCGCGAGCGGGTACTTCTCGGTCTTGTTGAAGTCCTTGATCGTGATGAGGCCGCGCAGGATGCCGTGGCCGTCGATGATCGGCAGCTTCTCCAGCTTGTGCCGCCGCAGCAGGCCGAGCGCCGCCTCTGCAGTGACGCCGACCCGCGCGGTGATCAGCGGGGCGTGCGTCATCACCTCGTGGACGGGCCGGCTGTGGTCCATCTCGAACCGCATGTCCCGGTTGGTGATGATCCCCACGAGGTGGCCGCCCGCGTCGGTGACCGGAACCCCGGAGATGCGGAACTTTGCGCACAGCGCGTCGACGTCGGCGAGCGTGGCGTTCGGCGCGCAGGTGACCGGGTCGGTGACCATCCCGGCCTCGGAGCGCTTGACGACCTCCACCTGGGCGGCCTGCTCCTCGGGGGACAGGTTGCGGTGCAGCACCCCGAGACCACCGGCCCGGGCCATGGCGATGGCCATCCGGGACTCCGTGACGGTGTCCATCGGCGACGACACCAGCGGCACGCGGATCCGCAACCGGCGCGTGACCTGGGTGCTCGTGTCGACCGCGCTGGGCACCACGTCGGACTCGGCGGGCAGCAGCAACACGTCGTCGAACGTCAGGCCCAGCTTCGCGAACTTCGGGGGCAGTCCTGCGGCCTCGGTCGTCATCGCCACCATCCTGTCGTCCCCTACCCGTCGTCCTCCACAGCCCGTCGTCCGACCGCGGGGAGATTTCCCGACATGGTATCCGCGCTACCACGGGGAAGGGCATGGTCGCGGCGAGTCCATCGCCACAATGCCGGTCCGGCGCTGAACCCGATGCGCTCGGTTCCCCGGTCGTCCGGTGCGGGTATCGTCGATGCCGTGTCACCAGATGCCCTTCCGCCGGACCCGTTCGCCGGTGATCCGCATGATCCCGCGCTGTCCCTCGACGGCCCGGACGGCGGCGAGCAGGACGGGCTGAGCGAGGCCGAGCGCGACGAGGTGGTGGCGGATCTCGCCGACCTGGCCGTCTACCAGGCTCTGCTCGAGGCCCGCGGCGTCCGCGGCATCGTCGTCGACTGTGGCGACTGCGGCGAGCAGCACTTCCACGAGTGGAGC
>JAODNO010000012.1 GCA_025465235.1 Pseudonocardia sp. | reverse complement strand
GTCGAAGTCGCGGCGCAACTACCCGGACGTCAACGAGGTCTTCGAGCGTGACGGCTCCGACGCCATGCGCTGGTTCCTCATGGCGTCGCCCATCCTCCGCGGCGGCAACCTGGTCGTCACGGAGCAGGGCATCCGGGAGGGCGTGCGGCAGGCGCTCCTGCCGCTGTGGAACACGTGGTACTTCCTGTCGCTCTACGCGAGGGCGGCGGGGCGCCGCGGCGAGTTCCGGCCCGGCTCGACGCACGTCCTCGACCGGTACGTGCTCGCGCGCACGGCGGCGCTCGTCGACGACGTCACCGCCGCGATGGACGTCTACGACGTCGCCGGGGCGACGGAGCACGTCCGCGACCACGCCGAGGCGCTCACCAACTGGTACGTGCGCCGCTCGCGCGAGCGGTTCTGGGCAGGGGACGCCGACGCGATCGACACCCTGCACACCGTGCTGGAGGTGACCGCACGGGTCGCCGCGCCGCTGCTGCCGCTGACGATGGAGAAGGTCTGGCAGGGGCTCACCGGCGGGAGGTCGGTGCACCTCGCTGACTGGCCCACCCCGGATGAGATTCCGCACGACCCCGCGCTGGTGGCCGCGATGGACCGCGTGCGGCAGGTGGCGTCCTCGGCGCTCTCGCTCCGCAAGGCGCGCGGGCTGCGGGTGCGGCTGCCGCTGGCCACCCTCACGGTGGCTGCCGCCGACGTCGTGGCGCTGGAGCCGTTCACCGACATCCTGCGCGACGAGGTCAACGTGAAGGACGTCGTGCTCACCACCGACGTCGCGAAGTACGGCCGGTTCGAGATCGCCGTCAACGCCAGGGCGTGTGGTCCGCGGCTGGGCGGCGACACCCAGAAGGTGATCCGCGCCGTCAAGGCGGGGGAGTGGACGGCCAACGACGACGGCACGGTCACCGCTGCGGGGATCGAGCTGTTGCCCGGCGAGTTCACCGAGAAACTGGTGGCGGCCGGGGCGGAGGATGGCGGCATGGCGACCGCCGCCCTGCCCGGCTCCACGGGCCTCGTCGTGCTGGACTCGGCGGTCACCCCCGAGCTGGCCGCCGAGGGCACTGCCCGCGACGTGGTGCGCGTGGTGCAGCAGGCGCGCCGCGATGCGGGCCTGGACGTGTCCGACCGGATCGAGCTCGCTCTCGACGGCCCGTCCGCGGTGCTCGACGCCGTGCGCGCGCACGAGGAGTTCGTGGCCGGTGAGGTGCTGGGGGTGTCCGTGGCCTACACCGATGTCGCCGACCCCACCCTGGCCGGGGCGGTCGCCGCTCCCGACGGAGCGGCAGCGGAGGTGCGCGTCCTCGTCACCCGCACTCCCTGACGGCGCTCCTCGTGCTGCTCCCGTGAAGGTGAGTGTCCGGGTCCGGCCCGGTGCCCGCGCCGACACCGTCGGCGGGCGCTGGGACGGCCCGCGGGGACCCGCGTTGCTGGTGGCGGTGCGGGCGAGAGCGGTGGAGGGCGCCGCCAACGCCGCGGTGCTGGCCGCGCTCGCCGAGGCGTTCGGGGTGCGTCGCGGCGACGTGGAGCTCGTGGCCGGAGCCCGTGGTCGGGACAAGGTCGTCGCGCTCGAAGGGGACGAGCCCGTGCTGGCAGCCCGGCACGCCGCGTTGCTCGGCTGATGAGGGCCCCGGTCCGGGCGCCGGACTTGGCCAGGATGTGCTCCACGTGGGCTGCCACGATGGGTCAGCCGGCGCTCGATGACCTGGTCGGGGTAACCCCATTGCCTGCACCGACGGTCGTCACCTCGGCCCTAGCTCACTGCCACAGGAGCAGGCCCGCGATCACCACGACGGCGACGGCGGTGCCGCCGTGCATCGCGTAGGCGAGCGTCCTGCTGCCCTTGTTACGCAGCACGACGAGTGCGTCACCGAACGGGGTAATCGACGCGACCAGCACAATCCAGCCGAGTACCTGGACCTGCCCGAGCGCGAGCGGAACGAGGATGACGAGCCCCGACACGATGTCGCGGATGCCCTTCAGGCGCAGCCAGGCCGCGGCGTCGCCGTGCGGCCACTTGGGCAGGCCGAAGGTCCGCGCGCTCGCCAGCGGTGCCACGAGGTAACGGGTTCCGATGGCGATGATGCCGACGCTGACCAGAGCGGCGAGGGCGCCGGCGATGGACGTCAGGGGCATGACTCTCCTCCGTGAAGATCCGACCTAGCGGTGCTAGATCTCGATTCGAGGCTAGCATGAGCGCTGATCGAATATCTAGCGATGCTAGGATTCATGGCGTGTCCGTCCAGCAGCGCCGCGAGCGGGAGCGCGCCGTGCGCCACGAGCTGATCGTCAGGACCGCCCGCGAGCTCGCCGAGAGCGAGGGGTGGGATGCGATCACGACGCGCCGGCTCTCGGAGCGGATCGAGTACAGCCAGCCGGTGCTCTACAGCCACTTCGCCGGCAAGGACGCGATCGTCGCGGCCGTGGCGGAGCAGGGGTTCGCCGAGCTGGCCGCGGCCCGGGCGGCGGCAGGAACCGCGAAGGAGGCCGTGGTGGCGGCGATCCACACGTACCTCGCGTTCGCCGAGGCCAACCCGGCTCTGTACGACGCCATGTTCGTTCTCGGCACCGACCTGCCGTTCGCGCAGGCCACGACGCCCGCACCACTGCTGGCAGCGTTCGGTCAGCTCCACGACGTGCTCGCGCCACTCGCGGGCGACCGGGACTCCGGCGTGTTCACCGAGGTCTGGTGGAGCACGATGCACGGGTTGGTCACCCTCGCCCGTGGTGGCCGCATTCCTGCCGGCGGTCAGGAGCAGCGCGTAGCGATTCTCGTTTACCAGCTCACGGGCACACCGCCGTGAACGGGAGTCCGAGCGCAGCGGAGCCCGAGATCGACACGGCCGATCGCGGCGCATACTCGAGCTCATGGATGCGGCGACCCTGTGGGCGGAGCGTCAGGAGGGCCGGGGCATCCCCCCAGAGATCCTCGCCACGGCCCAGAACAACCCGTTTCACCACGACGTCGACCGCTTCGTGGCTCCACCGCAACCCGTGGACACACCCTCGCGGCGGGCTGCGCTGGAGCTGCTCGCCTACGGCGGCACCGTGCTCGACGTCGGCTGTGGGGGAGGGGCCGCCGCGTTGGCGCTGGTGGGGCGGATCACCCACGTCACCGGTGTGGACCAGCAGCAGGACATGCTCGACTCCTTCGTCGCAGCCGCGGAGGCGCGCACAGTCCCGTACCGCACCGTCCTCGGTCGCTGGCCCGACGTGGCAGCCGAGGCCGGCACCGCCGACGTGGTCGTCTCCCACCACGTGCTGCACAACGTCGTCGACC
>JAODNO010000006.1 GCA_025465235.1 Pseudonocardia sp. | reverse complement strand
CAACATTGGTGAGGAGCACCTGATGCAGGACCTGTCCGACGCGAAGCGCGGTTACGTCACCCGCAGGATCAGTGATTGGAGGCGGGCCCGCCTGGCGGGCTTCGTGTCTCAACCGCGCCCCGGCGATGTGGTCGCCGCCGAGGTCACTGGTCTGGGCGAGTTGGAGTTCCTGGAGGACGTGCACGGTCGCCGTGCCCGGCTGTACCCGGGTGACGTGGTGCTCGGGGCCTACGGCAACCGGTACGCCACCGACTTCTACGAGGGCTACCTGCCGGTAGGCCGGTCCGCGCACCTGCTCACCGCGGGAGGACTGGTCGGGTCGGTGGCCTCGACCCACGCGCGCCGCGGCCGGCCCACCGAGCTCACGGTGCTGGGCACCGTGACCGACCGGACGGGTTCGACGCTGTCGTTGGAACAGTTCGCGATGCCCACGCCACCGCCGGCGACCGCGGAGCTGAGCACGGTCGTCGTGGTCGGCTCGTCGATGAACGCGGGCAAGACGACCACGGCGGCGGGGATGGTGCGGGGCTGGAGCCGGGCAGGCCTGAGAGCGGGGGCGGGCAAGGTCACCGGTTCGGGCAGCGGCAAGGACCGCTGGATGTACCTCGACGCCGGCGCCGCCGCGGTGGCCGACTTCCTCGACTTCGGCATGCCATCCACGTTCGGCTACCCGCTCGACCGCCTGCGCACCACCATGGTCGAGCTCCGCGACACCCTGGTGGCCCAGCACGCCGACGCGGTGGTGCTGGAGATCGCGGACGGCTTGTTGCAGCAGGAGACGAGGGCACTCGCGGCCCAGCTCCCCGGTTTCGCCGACGCGGTGGTGCTGGCGGTGTCCGACGCGCTGGGCGCGGTGGCCGGCCTGGGCATCCTCAATGATCTCGGTGTGCCGGTCCGCGCGGTGAGCGGTCTGATCACCGCCAGCCCGCTGGCAGCACGCGAAGCCGCCGCGGCCACCGGGCTCCAGGTGCTGTCCCCGGCGGAGCTCTCGGCAGGCGCCGCACTGGACCTGCTGACCACCGCCACACCGGTAGGCCAGGCGTCATGACCAGGGTGGCGGTCTACCTGCCCGACGGGTCGCCCGGTCCGGGGCGCCTGGGCGAGGCCGAGCTGGACGTCGTCGATGCCGCCGCCGCGGAACTGGTCCTGCCCGAGGCGACGGTCAGCGACGAACGCGGCGGCCGGCTGCTCGACGACGACCTCATGTTCGACCCGGCCGCGGGTGGTGGCCCCCTGGCCGCCGAAGCCGCGGACCGCCAGGCCCGCGCCTTCGGCGTGGTCAACGCCGCGTTCCACACCCAGCGGGCCCTGCGCTACGCCGCGGACCTCCTCGGCCACCCCGTACCCCACCTGATCGTGCGCATCGGCATGCACGACCAGCCCCGCCGCTGGCGCGGCGGCCATTACCGGCTGCCGGAGCCGGCCGGCGACGAACCCGTGCGGGTGCACCCACACGGCGAGGTCCACCTCGGCGGGGGCGCAGCTTTCGTGCACTCCGCCGCCGGCCGATACTTCCACGCCCCCGCGCACAACGCGGCGATCGTGTGCCACGAGGTGGGTCACCACCTCACCCGGCACACCGCGGACTTCCGACTCAACCGGTTGCGGCCGCCCACCGACCAGATCAGCGGCAAGACCGGGATCGACGAGGGCACCGCCGACGTGATCGCAGCGATCATGCTCGGCCACCCCGACATCTACGGCTGGCACCGCGCACACATCCCCGAGTCCGACCAGCGACGACGCAAACTGGACCCACGCTGGACGATGGCGGCGTTCCGCGGCGGGCGCGACCACGACCAACACGCCGACGGCACCGTGTGGGCCTCCGCCTGCTGGTCGGCTCGCCAACGCGTCATCACCGCCACCTGGCCGCCCTCACGGTTCGACGCGATGCTCCTGCGCGGCCTCGAGCAGTTCGACCGCGACAACCGGCCCAGCGCGTCCTCGCTCAACGGCACCGCCGAGCGGACCCACGCCGACGCGCTGCGGCCGCGCCGCCACTTCTCCCGCCTGCTGGCCGCCATGACCGCCACCGATCCAGAACTCGCCCCGGTGGTGCTCGCGGCGATGGCCGAACACCGCATTCGCGTCGGCGCCAGCAACAGCACACTCCGCGACGCGGCTCTCGATCGCGGGGCCAGGTGACACCCCGCCCTGTGAAGCCCCGCCGCGTGGCAGACCTCGGGATGCTCAGACAGTTCTGGCGGTTCCGCGCATACGGGCGTGCCCATCTCCGGGCGCTCGGCGCCGGGGTGGGGCTGCGCATGGCCGAACTGCTCGCGGACCTCGCCCAGCCGTGGCCACTAGCGCTGGTCATCGACGGCGTACTCCAAGGCCTTCCACCCCACGGACCGCTGGCTTTGCTCTCCTCGGCCACAGGTCCGTCGCCGCTCGCCCTGCTGACCGCGGCGGCCGCAGCGGTACTGGTCATCACGCTCGCGTCCGGCGCGTTCGACTACCTGGGCGACCGGGTGATGAACGGCGCGGGCGAGCGCATCACCGCGGCCATCCGCACCGACGTGTTCGCGCACCTGCAGCGGCTACCGATGAGCTACCACGACCGCCAAGCCGTCGGCGAACTGACCAGCCGGATCTCCATCGACACCGACCGCATCGAGGACGGCCTGGTGGACCTGTTCTCCACGCTGCTGCCGGGCCTGCTGTCCCTCGCCGGCTTCGCCACGGTGCTGCTGTTCGTGGACTGGCGGCTCGGCCTGATCGCCATCGGCTGCGCCCCGCTGGTCTTCTTCACCGCGGCCCGCTACACCCGCCTGACCCGCCAGTCCGCCCGCCGCCAGCGCGCCGCCGAGGGCAACCTCGCCGGATTCGTCGCCGAGTCCCTGCAGGGCATCCGCACGGTCCACGCCTTCGGCAACCACGACCTGCACGACGCCCGCTTCGCCACCGACAACACCGCGACCCTGCGCGCCGGGCTGCGCGCGGTCGAACTGCGGGCCCGGTTCACCCCACTGCTGGAGGCAACCACCGCCGTGGGCACCGCGGTGCTGCTGTGGGTCGGCGGCCTGGGCGTGCTCAACGGATGGTGGACCGTCGGCCTGCTGGTCGTGGTGACCAGCTACCTGCGCGACATGGTCAAACCCCTGCGATCGTTGTCCAAGCTGTCGATCACCTTCACCCAGGGTGCGGCCTCCGCCGAACGCGTCGCCGACATCCTCGGTCAGACTCCACTCCGCCCCAGCAGCACGCGCCCGCTGCCGGCCCGCGCCACCGGCCGCATCGAGTTGCACGACGTCAGCCTCGACTACGGCCGCGGGCCCGTCCTGCACCATCTCGACCTCACGATCGGCTCCGGCGAGCGCGTCGTGCTCCTCGGCGCCAACGGGGCCGGCAAGTCCACC
Organism: Pseudonocardia sp.; assembly: GCA_025465235.1. GTDB lineage: Bacteria > Actinomycetota > Actinomycetes > Mycobacteriales > Pseudonocardiaceae > Pseudonocardia. The sequence continues at coordinate 137 of JAODNO010000006.1, read as the reverse complement.
GTGCTGTCGCTGATCGCCGGCCTGTACCAACCCACGAGCGGCCGGCTCCTCCTCGACGGCATGCCGCTGTCACAACTACCTGCCCCGTGGCTGCACCAGCAGATCACCCTCGTGCTCCAGGACACGTTCCTGTTCTC
>JAODNO010000730.1 GCA_025465235.1 Pseudonocardia sp. | reverse complement strand
GAGGTGGCGGCCGTGCTGGTGCAGACCTGTGAGCACCTGCTCGCACGGGCCGGGCATCGGGACCTCCGGGCGAGCGGAGCCGACTGGAGGCCGCCCACGTCGTGATCGGGAAAGCTGCGCCGCGCCGCCGCGGGGGGAAGATACGGGCCGCGCCGAGGCGCAGCACTGCTCCGGGCGGAGCTGCTCGGGTTGCTCGATGTCGCGCTGGTGGGTGCGGCGTTCGTCCCGTCGTGGCGGCTCCCCGCCATGGTCGCCGGTCTGGTGAGCATGCTCGCGTTCGTGGCTCTCGCCTCGACCACGTCGGGCCCGAAGATCAGGACCACGGCGGTGGGTGGACGTCGGGCTATCCGTGGCGCTCGCCGTCGCACTGGTCCTCCACCTTGCTCGCCGACCGCATGGCGCCAGCTCGCCAGGGCATCGGCAAGCTCGCGTGGGGGCCGCAGCCGTGCGGCTCGGTAGCGGCCGGGCGGCAGCCGCCGGGCGGGGGATCGTCAGCCGGGGAGGAACGGGCAGCAGGAGCCTGGCCTACCGGCCGACCGACTCGGTGTTGTCGTCGATTTGCGTCATGGCCCAGATCGCCCAGTCGCGCGCGGCCTCGTACTGGCGCAGCCCGTACTCCGCGGCCAGTTGCCCGAACCCCTCCCGGCCGATGAGGGGCTTGTCGGCATGTGCCGCCCTGACCCGGCGGAGCTCAGCCGCGCCTGCCGCCGTGTTCTCCGCGATCCTGCCGAGTGCGACGCGCGCGTCGGCGGGGTCGAGCGCCGACAGCAGGAACATCCGCAGCACATGCTCATTGCGTACCCTCCGGCTGTGCTCCGCCGGCTCGTCCAGTAGCCAGGACCGCAGCTCGGCACGTCCTGCAGGAGTGACGGCATAGGTCCGGCTGCCCCGCGGACCTTCGGCCGTGACCTCCACCAGGCCCTGCTCGGCAAGGCGGCCGAGCTCGGGGTAGATGCTCGTGTGGCCCGCGTGCCAGGCGTAACGGCCCAGGTCCGTCTCGAACGCCTTGGTGAGCGCGTAGCCGCTCGCAGGTTCGACGGCGAGCAACCCCAGCAGCGCGTGCGGCAACGACATGAGGAAATGTTATATGACAATTTTGACCTGTCATTATTGACATGTGTCTACCGCGAGGGGGACAGTCGGGTTCTGGCGACGAAGGGGATTCCCGATGAGCACCAGCACCGCTCCGATCTACCTGGCCGGACACCTCGCTCCGGTCCCCGACGAGATCGACGCCCGCGAGCTGCCGATCACCGGCGCCCTTCCGGCCGAGCTCACGGGTCGCTACCTGCGCAACGGCCCGAACCCATTGCCGGGCGAGGACCCCGGGCACTGGTTCACCGGCCACGGCATGTTGCACGGCATCCGGCTACGCGACGGCCGTGCGGAGTGGTACCGCAACCGCTGGGTCCGCACCCGTGCGTTCGCCGGACGCCCCTTCATCCGGCCCGACGGCACGCTCGACCGCACGGCGGTCAACGCCAACACGCATGTCATCGGGCACGCCGGGAAGATCCTCGCGCTGGTCGAGAGCGGCTTTCCCTACGAGGTCACGGACGAGCTGGACACGGTCGGGCCCTGCGACTTCGGGGGCGCGCTCACCACGGCGATGACGGCGCACCCGAAGACGGACCCGACCACCGGCGAGCTGCACTTCTTCGGCTACGGCTTCACGCCGCCCTACGTCACCTACCACCGGCTCGCACCCGACGGGCAGCTCGTCGAGAGCGCGCCGATCCGGGTGCCTGGCCCGACGATGATGCACGACTTCGCGGTCACCGAGCACCACGCGGTGTTCCTCGACCTGCCCATGACGTTCCAGCTGCGCAAAGGCATGCCCTTCGACTGGGACGACGAGTACGGCGCACGGCTCGGCGTCATGCGGCTGGACCGTCCGGGTGAGGTCCGCTGGTTCGAGATCGACCCCTGTTACGTCTTCCACGTGGGCAACGCGCACGACGACGAGGCCGGGCGGATCGTGCTCGACGTCGCCCGGTACGCGCCAGCCGACATCGTCGCCCTGTGGGGGCCGTTCGGTGGCGCCGAGGCCACCGGCCCGGCAGGCCCCGCCGCGACTGCTGCCGCCTCGGGGCTGGCGCGGCTGCACCGCTTCACTCTCGACCCGGTGTCCGGGTCGGTCACCGAGACGCCTCTCGACGAGCGCGGCATCGAGTTCCCCACCGTCGACGACGACCGCATCGGACGGGCCGGGCGCTACCTGTACGCGGTGGGCGACGCCGGCCTGGCGAGCGGCGACAACGCGATCATCCGCTTCGACGCGCAGGACGGCACCGCGTCGGCCCACGAGCTCGGGCGCGACCACGTGGCGGGCGAGGCGGTATTCGTGGCCGCTGCCACACCCGACCGGGCCGAGGACGACGGCTGGCTGCTGTCGATCGTCACCCGCCGCGACGGGACCGCGTCGGAGCTGCTCGTGCTCGACGCCACCGACGTCGCCGGGGCACCGGTCGCCACCGTCACCCTGCCCCGGGGGGTGCCGGCGGGCTTCCACGGATCGTGGATCCCCGACGCCGCCGCGGACCGCTGAACCGGTTCAGCCGTCCTGGGTCACCATCACCTTGACCGATGCGAGCGGGTCCACACCTCGCACAGGTGGTCCGAGCCGCACACACCGCAGGCGCGCACGTCGAGAAGCACGTCCCGGGGGCTCGCCACCGGGTCCGGTACCTCCTCGACCGGCATCCGTCCCGCACCCTTGAACACTCCGGCGAGCCTGTCGGCCCCCGGTGGTCGCCTCGACTGTTTCTGTCGGTTGAGGACCCACCCGCCTGGATATCTACTGGCCCGAACCCGTCGGAAGGAGACCGTTGTGACGCTCGACCTCATGACCGCACGACCGCGGTATGCCCAACCCGCGGAGCGTCGGCCCCCGTGGCGGGAGCGGATGCGCGAACGGCGGCGCCTGGCCCACCAGGATCGCCTCGCTGCGCACCTCGCGGAGCTCCACCGCATCCGGGCCCTCGTCGCCGGCGCACGCGCCGTCGTCCGCTCCGGTTGGGTCCAGGACGGCTGGTTCGCCTACCGCGACGAGCAGGGTCAGCAACGGGCGGTCACCGCGCAGAACGTGCAGCGGATGGAGGGCCGGCCGGTGACCGGCGCCTGCCTGGTGGGGGCGATCGTGCAGGCAGGCGGCGGCCTTGCCGCAGTGCACAGCCAACCCGTGCAGCGGGCGCTCGACCTGACCTGGCACACGCTCTACGGCGACGAGCGCGAGCGGGTCCGCTGGTGCCCTGCCCCGTCCGTCCGCACCGCCCACGTCCGCGACCTCACCCGCTGGAACGACGACCCCGACCGCAGCCCCCGGGAGGTGACGGCACTGCTGCACACCGTCGAGCGGGCCGCTGCCACGGAGATCGAACGCCTCCGCGCCTGAACGACGCGGTGCGAGCGCTCGGTTGGCCGTCTTTTCCTCGCCACTACCGCCTGGGCGCATCGCCGGTGGCGTCCATCCGCGAGGCCCCGCGCACCAATTCCCGGCGTCACCGTGTCGGTGCCGAGCGCACGGGACGACCTACGCCGCGGCGCGATCGCTGACGCGATGCGCGTCGACCCGACCGTGTTCGTGATCGGCGAGGACGTCACCGCGGTGGTCCGTCGACTGTGGGGCATGTACATCGACTTCATCACGCTGGCTCTCGACCAACTGGTCAACCAGGCGGCCAAGGCGTTCAAGTCCGGCGGTCAGCTGGCCGTCCCGATGGTGCTGCGGACGCAGGGTGGCGGGGGAGGCACTCGCGGCGGCGGAGGCGCTCGCCGCGGAGGGCATCGAGGTCGAGGTGATCGACCCGCGCACACTCCTCCCGCTCGACCTGGAGACGATCCTCGCGTCGGTCCGGCGCACCAACCGGCTTGTCGTCGCGTACGAGGCGGTGCCGCACTGCGGGTTCGGGGCCGCGATCGCTGCCGCCGTCCAGCACGACCTGGACGCGCCGATCGAGCGCGTGGGGCGCCGTTCCAACCGGTCCCGGTGAGCCTGCTGCTCGAGGACGCCTACCTCCCGGGCGCCGCCGATGTGCGGGCTGCGGTGCTCGCGACGCTCGGCCGGGGCAACCGCTAGCCAGCGAGAATGTGAGAGTTCTTTCGATCGTCGCGCCCCCGTGGTGACCGGGGACGCAGGGTGGAGCGGCGTAAAATATCTAGCATTGCGAAGTAGTCGCGATGCCCCCGCAGCCCGCAAGGAGTGCCCCACCGTGACCAACGCGGTCCCCACCACTGCGAAGGGAATCGGCCTCCGTTCGGAGCGCGGGCCGGTTCTCATCGCCGTCATGCTGAGCACCGGGCTGGTGGCTCTCGACAGCACGATCATCGCCACCGCGGTGCCGTCGATCGTCAGCGACCTCGGCGGGTTCGAGCAGTTCCCCTGGTTGTTCTCGATCTACCTGCTCACCCAGGCGGTGACCGTGCCGCTGTACGGCAAGTTCGCCGACGTGCTGGGCCGCAAGCCGGTGATGTTCTTCGGCATCGCTGTGTTCCTGCTCGGCTCGGTGCTCTGCGGCGCGGCGTGGAGCATGCCCGTGCTCATCGGGGCGCGGGCGATCCAGGGCATCGGTGCCGGAGCCGTCATGCCGATCAGCCTGACGATGGTCGGTGATCTCTACACGGTCCAGGAACGCGCCCGCGTGCAGGGTTACCTCGCCAGCGTGTGGGCGATCGCGTCGGTCATCGGCCCGACCCTCGGCGGGGTCTTCGCGGAGTACCTGTCGTGGCGTTGGATCTTCTTCGTCAACCTCCCACTCGGTGCCATCGCGGTACTGATGCTGGCCGCGAAGTTCTCGGAGAGCGTCGAGCGGCGCAAGCACCACATCGACTACCTGGGCGCCGCACTGCTCACCCTCGGCTGCTCACTGGTGATCCTCGGCCTGCTCGAAGGCGGTGTGGCGTGGCAATGGGGTTCAGCGCCCAGTGTGCTGATCTTCGCCCTCAGCGCGGCCATGCTGATCGGTTTCGTCCTCGTCGAGCGCCGGGCGGCCGAGCCCGTGCTGCCGTTATGGGTGTTCAGTCGCCGCACCCTCGTGGGCGGGAACCTGGTCTCCCTCATCGTCGGCGCGCTGCTGATCGGCCTGAGCTCCTATCTGCCCACCTTCGTCGAAGGCGTCATCGGGACCGGCGCGCTCGTCGCAGGCTTCACGCTCGGGGCCTTGACCATCGGATGGCCCATCGCAGCATCCGTCGCCGGGCTCATCTACATGCGGATCGGATTCCGGGACACCGGACTGATCGGGAGCGTCTTCATCATCCTCGGAGCCGTACTGATCAGCCTGCTGCCGATCGACGCGACCGTGTGGGAGGCCGCGGCGGCATCGTTCGTGCTCGGCATCGGCTGCGGTCTTGCCGCGAGCCCCACGCTCGTGGCCGTGCAGTCGACCGTCGGCTGGGACCGCCGCGGCGTCGTGACCGGCACGAACATGTTCAGCCGCTCGATGGGCAGCGCCGTGGGCGCCGCCGTGTTCGGTGCCATCGCCAACGCCACTCTCGCCGACCGATTCGCACACCCGCCCACCGATGTCGCGGGACACCTCCCGCCCAGCGCCGACGCCACCAGCCTCGTCCTCGGCGGCCACACGGACCCGACGTCGCCCACAGCGGTATTCGTCCGCAGCGCCCTCTACGACGCCACCCATCACGTGTTCCTGTGGATGGTCGGCGTCGCCGCCCTCAGCGTGGCGGGCCTGCTGCTGATGCCGCGCCGTACCACCGAGCTCACCTTTCTTCCCTGAGGTCGGTGGCTGAGGGGCGCGAACGCAACCCCGTTCGGGATCGCCCAACATCGCAACGGCCTGCCGGCACGGCCACTGCTCGGCCTCGATGGCGTGGGCCTGGTGGACGCGGTGGGGGAGGGGCGCCTGCCCGGCCATCGCGGCCCGGTTCGCCGACGAGTTCAGCGCCGCGCTCGGGGCGACATGGCGGAGCGCTTCGCCGGGCATGTGAGGCGCTCGGGCGCGACTGTTCATCACCGCGTTCCGGGGAACGCATGGTCGCCTTGGATCCGAAGGCGCGCCGAATGGTGGCCCTGCCGCGGGGCCGAGGGGAGCGAGGGGAGCGTTGTGCCGGTCATCGCCCGCGGACGGGCCCGGATCGTGGTCCACCTCGACGCCACCGCCGGCACCGCCCGGATCCAGGGTGGGCCCGAGATCCCGCAGGCTACGGCCGAACTTCTCGCCTGCGACGCCGAAGCGCAGGTGCTGCTGCGTGAAGGGCGCGCACGTCAGCACGCGGATTTCCTCGACGGCACCTTCCGATTCCACGCGGGTGGCGACGACCACCGCGCTTATGCTCGCTCGGCAGGTTCTCGCCGTACGCGGTGGTGTCAGAGTAGGGCGTGTATCTCGCTGCCCGATCATCGCAATGCACGTGACGATCTCGCCGCCGCTACGGTAGGCCGGTGCCCGGTGCGCGACCTTCGCCCGTTACGTTCTCGGGCAGGATCCACTGCTCGTATGACGATCATGCCGTAGGCTGACCCGGTGACCGAAGCCGGTAGCGGACAGGTGGCGACTCTTGCCTCGCAGATCGGCCGCGTGGCAGCGCCGCTGCGGAGCCAGGTGCTCGAGGTTCTGCGTGAAGCCATCCTGAGCTTCCGCTTCGCGCCGGGGCAGCGCTTGATCGAGCGTGAACTGATCGACATGACCGGGGTCTCCCGCACGACCATCCGCGAGGTGCTGCGCGAGCTGGCGGCGGAGGGCCTGGTCAGGACGATTCCGCAGAAGGGCGCTGTCGTCGTCTCGCTCACGCCCGAGGAGGCCGAGGAGCTCTACGAGATCCGCGAGGTCCTCGAGGGGCATCTCGCGAAGAGATTCGTGGAGCGCGCGACGGACGCGCAGGTCGTGGCTCTGCGTCGCGCGTTCACGCAGCTCGAAGACGTGGTCGAGCGGCAGGAGGGCACGGTGGCCGTGCTCAGGGCGAAGGATGTGCTGTACGAGGTGCTGCTCACCGGGGCGGGCAACTCCGCTCTGCGGGCGACCCTCTCGCAGCTGCACGCCCGCGTGAGCCTGCTGCGTGCGAGCTCCCTGGCCTCCGGTCCTGACCGCCCGTCCGAGGCGGTCGACGAGTTGCGCGAGCTGGTCGAGGCCGTCGAGGCGCGGGACGCACGCGCCGCAGCCGACGCCATGGTGGCGCACGTCGGCGCCGCCGCAGGCGCGGGCATCGAAGCGGTGCGCAGCGCGGCCCACGCGCTCGCCACTGCCACCAACTGACCATCGCCGGGCCCGGTGCCAGCGCGGTGGCCGCGAACGTTGCCGGGGTGATCGGTGCGTCCCTCTAGCCGAATGTGAACGGGTAGGCCTGGACCTCGGGATCGAGGAAGGTGATCTCGAAGATGCGGTCGGTGATGGGGCGCAGGCGGAGTCGCACGGGCTTGCCGCGTACTGCCGGCCCCATGACCAGGTGAAGGTCGCGGGCGTGGAAGCGGGAGTCGATCTGCCCGTTGGCCGTGTGCGGCGTGGTGGCGCCACCTGGAGACGCGAAGTCCCCGTGGCGTGTGCAGGCGTTCGAACACGGCCGTCTAGCGAAGCGACCTGAAGCCCGTGCGAACCTCTTCTGAGAAGAGTTGCGGCTGTTCCCACGCCGCGAAGTGCCCGCCTTTGTCGAGCTTGTTGTAGTGAATGAGTTTGGGATAGGCCCGCTCTGCCCAACTGCGCGGAACTGCGTCGATTTCGTCAGGAAAGACGCTGACGGCCACCGGGATGGACACCCCCTTCGGCTCGTAGAAGGACAACTTGTTCTCCCAATAGATGCGTCCCGCAGAAACCCCCGTGTTCGTCAACCAGTAGTGCGTGATGTTGTCGAGGACGTCGTCTCGGCTAAGGCCCTCGGACTGTCCGTCGAAGACGCGTGCGATCAGCTCCAAACTAGCCGAGTCGTGGTCGAGCATCCAGGCGGCTAGGCCGACGGGGGAATCCACAATTCCGTATAGCGTCTGTGGGCGGGTCCCCATCTCTAGCGCGTAGGCCACGTCTGTCGCCCAAAACCCTTTCAGCTTCTCGTACCTGTCTCGCTCCTCGTCGGATAGACCGGATGGCGCCGGACCGCCCGACTGGGCCGCCTTTGAAACGTCGGGTGGAACAGCACCAGGCTGGTTTGTGTGAATGCCGATCAATTCCATGGGGGCTTGGACCCCCATCTGGTCAACGACCAGCCCACCCCAATCGCCGCCTTGCGCCACAAAGCGCTTGTATCCAAGGCGCTTCATCAGTGCCGTCCAGGCACGGGCGATACGTCCGGGGTCCCAGCCGGTCGTGGTCGGCTTGCCTGAATACCCGTAGCCCGGCATCGACGGAATCACCAAATGGAAAGCGTCCGATGCGCTCCCGCCATGTGCCGTGGGATTGGTAAGCGGCTCGACGATCTTCAGCTGCTCGATGACCGAGCCGGGCCACCCGTGCGTGACGATGAGCGGCAGTGCATCCTTCTCTTCCGAGCGAACGTGAATAAAATGAATATCGAGCCCATCGATCTCGGTGATGAAGTTCGGTAGGGCGTTCAGTTCCTCCTCGCACTTGCGCCAGTCGTACTCTTCCGCCCAATAGCGTGCGAGTGCCTGCATCGTCGCGAGCGGCGGGCCCTGCGACTGATCTCCGACGGTCTCCTTTTCAGGCCACTGCGTGGCAGCGATGCGCGCACGCAGCGCCTCGAGTTCCGCGTCGGGGACCTCGATCGTGAACGGCCGGATCGCTGGGTCGTACGCTGATCTTTCGGTCGCGACAGACATGTTGGAGGTCTCCTTGGCTCCTTGCATGGTTTTGGTTGGTAGTGGCGCTAGAGCTGGCCGTTCTAGACGGAGCGGCCGCGGACCCAAAGCTGCCGCGCAGGGCTTCGGGCTCGGAGGCCGAGGATCCGGCTGCTCAGGCTCCATTCGGAAAGGTTGCCGTCGGAGGTAAGGGCAGTGGCGCCGAGGCGGCGAACGACCAGAACGCGGAGCGGGATCCGCCCCGGCGATCCTTGTTCGAAGACGCACCAGTGTGCGGCCGGGCCACCAGCGTTCCTTCACCCGAAATGGGTGAGACGCCCATCGATGGGCCGGGCGCGGTGACCGGTTCACCACCACGCGTCATCCACAGTGGGTGGAGGTAACGGCGGCCGCCGGGCCACCAGCGCTCCTTCACCCGAAGCGGGTGATACGGGTGTTCAGGTCGGTCGTCACAAGCTGATCTTGAACATCGCCCTGTCGTGTCCACAGCCGCCGCGCCGTTAGGGCTTACTCGTCTAGTCCCGGAGCAGTTCGGTTCACGCCGGTCCGAGCCCCTGCTCGAGCCGATCCAGGTGGCTGACGACAGCTGATCGGCCGGCAAACCACGGGCCACCCTCGTTGGGCATCGCTGTATGATCGTCATACAGTCGGGCGAGCGTTTTTCGAACTGAGGAGTCGGTATGCCGGTCCAGTCCCTGGCGGGTCGAGTCGCGGTAGTCACCGGTGCCGCCGGCGGAATCGGTAGCGCCACGGCAGACCGGTTGTCGCGCGACGGCGCGTCCGTCGTGCTCGTCGACCTCGACGGCGATCGCGCCTCGGCGCTGGCCGACCGGCTCGGGGGCGGGGCGATCGGCGTGCAGGCGGACGTGTCCCGCGAGGAGGACGTCGAGCGGTACATGGACGCCGCGGTGGAGCGGTTTGGTCGCGTCGACCTGCACCACCTCAACGCCGGGGGCCCCAGCTCCGCCACTGCCCTGCCGGACCTCGGCGCCGACGAGTTCGACCCCGTGATCGCGGTGAACCTGCGGGGGACGTTCCTCGGCCTGCGGGCCGCGTTCCGCCAGTACTTCCTGCAGGGCAGCGGCGGCGCGATCGTCGTCACCGGTTCCATCGCGAGCCTCCGGAGCAACTCTGACGTCCTCTCGTCCCACGCCTCCAAGCACGGCGTGCTCGGGTTGATGCGCAACGCGGCGCTTTACGGCGAACCGCTGGGCGTGCGGGTCAACGCCATCGCGCCCGGCATCGTGCCGACCGCGCTCTTCGGGGCGGGGCGCGGCCCGGGTGGAGGGGAGGACATGGTGAAGCTCCCCTCCACCACCCCGACGATGGGCAGGGCGGGTAACGCCGACGCGATCGCGTCCGTGGTCGCCTTCCTGCTGAGCGACGACGCCGCGTGCACGACCGGCGAGGTCATCTCGGTCGAGGCCGGCGCCTCGATCGTCAACAGCGTCCGTCCCTCCGCCGGAGCGGGGGCGTGGGACACCGCCGCGCCCGCGGTATGGCGGTCCGCCAGATCGGTGAACTGCTGACGGTGCTGTTGCGGGGGCACCGCGTCCACGACACAACGAAGGGATGAACGAATGCAGATAGTCCGGGGCCGCGCCTCCGACTCCACCCCGACGCAGGCCCGTGGTGACACGTTCACCGGCACGGTGTGGGGCGACCCCGTGCTACCCACCACCCCTGAGGGCAACACGATCAACTCGGTGACCTTCACCCCCGGCGCGCGCACCTACTGGCACCACCACTCGCGGGGCCAGATCCTCGTGGTGACCGCAGGCCGGGGCTGGGTGTGCACGGATGGTGAGTTGCCACAGGTGATCCGGGCAGGCGACGTGGTGTGGGTGCCGCCGGACGAGCGGCACTGGCACGGCGGAACGGTCGACACGGTGATGACGCACCTCGCCGTGTCGCTGGGCCCGACCGTCTGGCTGGACGAGGTCGACGAGGACGAGTACCGCGCCGCGCTGGCGCCGAAGGGTGAACGATGAACGACGATCGGTACCGGCGAGGACTGGCGATACGCCGGGAGGTCCTGGGCGAGGCCCACGTCGACCGGTCGCTGGCGGGGGTGAGCGACTTCTCCCGACCGGTGCAGGAGTTCGTCACCAGTGCGGCCTGGGGCGACATCTGGAGCCGGCCCGGCCTCGACCGGCGTACCCGCAGCCTCCTCAACCTCGTGATGCTCACGGCGCTCAACCGCAACCACGAGCTGGGTGTGCACGTGCGGGGAGCCGTGACCAACGGATGCACCGAGGGGGAGATCCAGGAGGCACTCATGCAGGCCGCCGTGTACTGCGGTGCGCCTGCGGCGCTCGAGTCGTTCCGGGTGGCCGAGCGGGTGCTCGGCGAGATCGCCGCGGAGCGCACCGGGGCGAGCCGTGGCTGAGCAGCCTGCGAGCGCCGCCGGGTTCGTCGGGCTGGGCCGGATGGGAGACCCGATGGTCCGGCGGCTCGCTGCAGCCGGGGTGGCGGTGCGCGCCCACGATGTGGCTGCCGCGCCGCGGAAGGCGCTCGCCGACGTCGTGACGGTCGTCGACAAGCCGGACGAGGTCGTCCCGGACGTCGGCGGGGGCCTGTCGGTCGTGGTGCTGATGCTGCCGGACTCGAACGTGGTCGAGGCAGTGCTGGCCGACGGGCTGCTGGACGCGCTCGCCCCGGGCACGCTGCTGGTGGACATGGGCTCCTCGGAGCCGCTGCGCACCAGGGCGCTCGCCGAGCACGTGGCCGCCCGCGGGGCCACCATGATCGACGCCCCGGTCTCCGGCGGCGTCTCCGGCGCCACCGCCGGCACCCTGACAATCATGGTCGGCGGTCCGGACGACGAGGTCGCTGCGCTCACGCCGCTGCTGGCCGTCCTGGGTCGGCCGCGCCACGTGGGCCCCGTCGGCGCCGGCCATGCACTCAAGGCGCTCAACAACCTGATGTCCGCCGCCCACCTGCTCGCGAGTTCGGAGGCGCTGCTGGCCGGGGAGCGCTTCGGGCTCGACCCCTCCGTGATGCTGGACGCCGTGAACGGGTCCAGCGGGCGCAGCGGCTCCACCGAGAACAAGTGGCCGAACTTCGTGCTGCCGGAGACCTACGACTCCGGGTTCGCGCTCGCGCTGATGGTCAAGGACATCCGCATAGCGCTGGGTCTGGCCCAGGCGACCGGTGCGCCGACAACGCACATGGCACGCACCGTGGAGCTCTGGGCCGAGGCCGCCCGCGCCCTCGGCCCCGACGCCGACCACACCGAGATCGTGCGCTGGCTCCGCGACGGCGAGTCGACGGACCGCGATCCGGAGGGGAACCGACGACGCTGAGCCCAGAGCAGCAGGAGAACAAGCGCGAGTTCCGTCACGGTGGGCGGGACGGGGCACCCATCCTGGCCGAGCTCACCCAGGACGCTCCTCACGGACAGCCGGCCGGTTCGGCACGGGGGACCGCCGAGCCGGCCGGCACTCTCACCGGTCCCGCTCCCGGACCCCGACGGACAGGCGGACGGTGAAGCCCGTCGATGTGACCTCGGTGGTGAGCAGGTCGGAGAACCTGCGGGCCAGCCACAAGCCCAGATTGTTCATGACGCCGCCCGCCGGCGGCAGGTAGCCGGCCAGCGGGTCGTCGAACCCGCGACCCCGGTCGGTGACGGCCGCAAGCAACCGGTTCGGCTCCACCCACAGGCGCGTCCCTACCGGCGCGGCCCCGTGCAGGATCGCGTTGGTGGCGACCTCGCTGATCGCCTGGATGTACTCGTCGATGACCCGGTCGGCGAGTGCCGACCCGGATCTGGCAGCGGATCTCAGCTGGGCGCGGAGTGCGGCGAGCCCGGCCGCCCCGACCTCGGCGACCGCGACCGTCGGCGGGTGCGACTCCATCGGGTCGGCTGGCGGGACGGGCCCTCGCAGGAAGTCGCGCGGCTTCTCATATGCCTCGTTCAGCGTGCGGATGTCGGCCGTCACGAGGTTCGGATGGCTGCGGTGGGCGGCCGCGATCACGTCGGGGGAGAGCTGGCGGCTGTCGTGCACGCACAGGCAGGTCAGGGGGTAGGCGGCGAGCACGTGGTTGACCACCGCCTCGGCCCGGGACCACTCCCACCACCCGCCCGGCGCGTCGTAGTCGAGCTCGGCCACGACGCGAACCCCGCGGCCACCCGCGGCCGAGTCCTGCTCCATGATTTCCTGGTAGGCCGCCACGGCAGCAGCGGGCCGCTGGTAGACGTCGTCGGCGGGGACGACGCCGACCCGAGCGGCGTCCGCGGCCCCGGCCTGGTCGCGCAATGCGGTGTACACCACCTGCTCGCGGCGCGGATCGCACACCAGCAGTGCCCGCTCCCCGGCTTCCAGCCCCGCCCGCAGGTAGGGCACCGCGGCGGCGACGAGATCCTCGTCGGAGGCGAAGAAGAGCGCGTCGTGCACGAAGCCGGTGCCGGTGACCGCACGGCTCGCTCTGGTGACACGCGATCCGGCCCGGCCATGCGACGCCGTCGTCTGCCGGGAGCGCCTCCGGCCGTCGTCGCTGACCATGGGGTCAGCCGAGCACACCGGATCAGGCCACTGCAACTCGTGGCCCACTGGTCCGATGAGAATTCGCGCTACGCGTCCCCGCGCCCCAGCTGCCACCAGCGCACCCGGCGTGGCGACCGGATCTCCACGGAGCCGGCGCGCACCGAACCGCTGAGCCGGAACGCCGGTCCGGCGGCGGGCTCGGACCGGCCGCGTCTGCTGTCCTCGATACTGCTCAGGATCGACTGCACCTCGTGGTGCTCGACGCGGGCGCCGAGTGGCACCCGTAGCTCGACCGAGCCCGCCACCACGTCCAGCTCGATCTCGACGACGTCGTGATGGATCCTCGCCTCCGTGAAGTCGAGCTCGGTCGACCCGACCTTCGTCCGCACCACGAGCCGGGCGGGCACGTCCCACTCGCCACGCCGGACCGTCGAGCCGAGCATGGCGCGCAGCTCGGTGGTACCCGTGCCGTCCATCACATCGGACGCCGGCTCGGATCTCGATGCGGAAGGCGGCTGCAGCCCGGCGCCGGTGGGTCGCTCCGGGTGCGTCATCCCCGGCAGATCGATCAACACGACATTCAGCTCCCCTCGGGTGCGCGCGGCGAGCGCCACGTCGACCCGCCGGGTGAACTCGTCGAGGTCGAGCAGCCCCGTGCCCGTTGCGCGTTGCAGCAGGCCGACGACGTGCTCGCGCTCCGAGTCGGACACGCGTAGGGATCGGGCGTCGGGGTCATGATCGGACACGGATCAGACCGTAGCGAGAGCGGTTTCCGTGCTCCAGACCCGCCTCGGCCGGCTGGTCACGAGCGGAGGCGTTCGACCACGGGCTCGAACGCCTCCCGGAACGGCTCGTGGACGGTGACGTAGGAGAACCCGTAGCGCTCCCGGCTCGCCAACAGCTGGTCGGCCATCTGCTCGGGGGTGCGATCAGGAGGTACGGCGTCGCCAGCGCCTCGTCGACAGTCATCGCCGTGCCGAGCCTGCTGATCATGTCCGCGGCCGCGGCCCTGCGGTCGGTCGTGCGGACCACCATCTGCACGAGCAGGTGCCACTCGACGTCCGCGCTGCGCTCCCCGGCCACCTCACGCACGAACCGCATCCGCTCGTCGGTGTCCGCTGCCGTCGCCAGTCGGAAGGCGCCCGGTGGCTTGCCGGCCACCTGGTAGGTGCCGGCGACGCCGATGATGTCGGCGTGCCGGGCGGCGATGGTCAGAACCCGGTCACCCGTCCCGCCGACGATCAGCGGCGGTCCGGAACCGCCGAAGCCGGTGCGCTGGACGGGCTGCGGCGAGGCGGCGCCGGGCAGCGCGATCAGGTCGGTGGAGAAGAACCGCCGGAGCTCGATGATCGTCTTCTCGAGGGTGCGCGTCCGCTCCCCGAACGACGACCAGGGGATCCCTGCCAGGTCGAACTCCCTCTTCATGTGGCCCGCGCCCAACCCGAGCTCCAGCCGCCCGTCGGTGAGGATGTCCGTGGTGGCCACCTCGCGGGCGAGCAGCGCCGGGTTCCAGAACGGTGCGTTGAGCACCAGCGTCCCCACCCGCATCCGCTCGGTCGCGTCGGCCACGGCGACCAAAAGCGGGAACGGCGCCGGAGCGCCGAGGTGGTCGGCGGCGAAGACCGTGTCGAAACCGGCGCTCTCCGCGTGCCGGCAGCGCTCCTGCAACTCCGCTCGGGACGGGATGCCGAAGACGTTGAAGGAGAACCGGAAGTTGCGGATCATCCTGTCACCCTTCACAGGAGCGGTGGAGCGCACAACGGCGTTCGCCCTCGGGTGGTTCTGCCCGCGCCCGGCCGAGGATGACGACGTCCGGCTCGCCGCGGGCGACGGGCACCTCAACGGTGCGGAGTTCGGTGAAGTGCGCGGCCATGCAATCGAGGAGGGCGGGTGAGGGGGCCGCGCTCCAGACGGCCAGCATGCCGCCGTGGGCCAGCGCCCGTGCCGCGGCGCACAGGCCGGGTTCCGTGTAGAGCCACCGGTTGCCGGGGGTCACCACCCAGTCCGGCCCGTTGTCGATATCCAGGCAGATCCCGTCGAGTGAGGCAGTCTCGGCGGCGGACAGCCAGGTGACCACGTCGGCGTCGTGCACGGTGACGCGCGGGTCGCGCAGCGCGTCACCGTGGACGGGAGCGAGCGGGCCGAGGTTCCACCGCACCACGGCCGGTTCGCGTTCCACCACCGCCACGGCGCCCACGGCCGGGTGCCTGAGCGCCGCGGCGAGGGAGTAGCCGACGCCGAGCCCGGCGATGAGCAGGCGCCCGGGCGGCGGCATCCGTTCGGCGGTCGCCGTCACCAGCAGCCGCTCCGACGCGCCACCGCGGGTGTCCATCAGGAACACCCCGTTGGCGACGATCTCGTAATGCCCGCCGCGGCGCTGCAGGACCAGCTCGCCGCACCGCCCTGTGGTCCGCTCGACGACCTCGGCCGGACCGTCCGCCCCATCCATCAGGCCATCTTCGCGCCTGCTCCGATGCTCAGCGCAACGTCAGTACGTCGTCCGGGTCGGGATAGGCCTGCACCGATGGGTTCCGGCACCCCTCGAGCTACTCCGCGGCAGGCCTGTGGCGGGCCATCCCCAGCATGACCACGCTGCCGCGCGCCCGCTTGGTCAGCGTGCTGGCGCTGCTGCACAACGGTACGGGCCTACATTCGGCGGGAGGGTGTCCCTGCCGGAGGCCGTGCAGCGCTTCGGGGCCGCCACCTGCCGAGCTGGAACTGGAGGAAGTCGGATGACCGTCGACCAGATCGGGACGGACGCTGAGCTGGAGGAGTTGTACCGCGACCTCTCCGCGGTCGACCTCAGCCCACTGTGGACGATCACTGAACAGCTGCTCACCCCGGCCCCGCGGCCGAGGGCGATCCCCTGGCTGTGGTCGGCGGCGACGATGAAGCCGCTGGCCCGACGGGCCATCCAGCTCGTGCCCGTGGAGCGCGGGGGCGAGCGGCGGGTACTCAGCCTGCAGAACCCGGGACTCGGCGGGCTGCCTTATGCCGTCGGCACTTTGTGGGGCGCCCTGCAGTGCCTGGGCCCGCGGGAGGTCGCGCCCGCCCACCGGCACTCACCGGGAGCGATCCGGTTCGTTCTGGAGGGCGAGGGCGTCTTCACGACCGTCGACGGCGATGCCTGTGACATGCACCCCGGTGACCTGGTGCTCACCCCGTCGATGAATTGGCACGACCACGTCAACGGCGGCGACGGGGAGATGTTCTGGTTCGACGGGCTGGACCTGCCGATGGTGCAGGCCCTCGACAGCATCTTCTTCGAGGAGTACCCGGGGCCGGGCGAGAGCCAGCCGGAGCCTGCCGAGCACAACGTGTCCGAGCGGGTGCACGCCGGCGGCACCCGTTACGTCGACGGCGCCGTGTCCGGGGTGCTGAGCCCGCGGCACTCGAAGCTCATGGTCTACCGCTGGGCCGATACCGCCGCGCAGCTCGACCGGCTGGCGGCGTCCTCCGACGAGCCGCTCCTGTCGGTCGAATACGCCGACCCGCAGACCGGGGCGAGCGTGCTGCCCACCATGGCCTGCGCGGCGTACCGGGTCAGGGCAGGCCGGCGCAGCGTTCCGGTGCGCCGCACCGGCAATGCCGTGCACGTCGTCTTCACCGGGCACGGCTCCAGCGTCATCGACGGGCGGCGCTTCGACTGGGGGCCCGGTGACATGTTCGTGGTGCCGTCCTGGTCGGTCGCTGAACACTTCACCGATGAGGCGGCCGGGGAGCACGCTGACGTCTTCGTCGTGTCCGACGCGCCAGTGCTGCGGGCGTTGGGCCTCTACCGCGAGCAGGTGCTGGCGGGCCCGCAACGGCCGAGCGACACCTTCTCGCCCCGCTGACCTCTGGAGCCCCCGTGAAGCTCGCGCTGTTCGACGACTCCCGCCTCGGCGTCGTCAGCTCCGGCCAGGACGGCGACGTGATCGTCGACGTCACCGCCGCGTTGCCCGTCCCGCATGACCCCGACCCGGTCACCGCGGGCTGGTGGCGCGGCCTGTGTCGCGACGTCGACGCGCTCTCGGGGACGCTGCGCGCCGCGGCGTTGGAGGGACCGGCCCGGCCGGTCTCCGAGGTGGCGCTTCGCCCGCCGGTGCTGGGCCCGTCCAAGGTGATCGCCGCGGCGAGCAACTACGGCGATCACGTAGCCGAGATGCACGTCGTGCAGGAGCGCACCCTCGGCCGTGTCGAGGCCTGGATGATGGACTTCGACGTCTTTCTCAAGGCCCCGTCGTCGATCGTCGGGCCGGGCGCGCAGATCGTGCTGCCGCGCGACGAGGTGGCCGCAGGGCACGAGGTGCACCACGAGTCCGAGCTCGTCGTGGTCATCGGCCGCGGCGGCAAGGACATCCCCGTGGAGAAGGCGATGGACGCTGTCCTCGGCTTCACCGCCGGCCTCGACATCACCGTGCGCAGCGGCGGTGACCGCTCCCGGCGCAAGAGCTACGACGGGTTCAGCCCGCTCGGCCCGTACCTGGTCACGACCGACGAGCTCGGCGACGGCTCGGACCTGGACATCCGCCTCACCTGCGACGACGCGGTCCGGCAGTCGGTGAACACCCGCGACATGCTCACCCCGGTGCCGGCCATCGTCGCCTACGCCTCCTCGGTGATGACCCTCCTGCCTGGCGACGTGCTCTTCACCGGCGCACCGCCCGGGGTCGGCCCGATCGCCCCCGGCGAGCGGCTGCAGATGTCGATCAGCGGGATCGGGGCGATGACGGTGACGGTGGCCTGACCGCCGGCCGCAAGCATCGGCGTCTGCAGGCCGAAGCCCATCTCGTAGTTCTTCCTCGCGAAGCTCTCGGTGAAGTAGGTGGGTCAGACGGGCGTCTCGGCGAACAGGTCGGCCTCGATGACCGTGCGCATCCGGGCCAGCACGTCCATCATCGCCTCGACCATCTGCTTGGCCTCCTTGGCCGAGCGGGCCGAGGCGATCTCCCGGCGTGCTTCGCCCGTGAAGCTCGTGAGCAGTGCGACGAGCACGCGGTTGACCGGCCGGTTGTCGGCTCCCAGTAGCCGGAAGTTCGACCTGACCCACTCCTTGCCGCTCTGCCGGAGCAGCCGCTGGAAACCGGGCGGGGTGTCGCCGTCATGGATGAGCTTGACGAGGTCGCGGTTGGGCCAGGTGGCGCTCAGGTACGCGCGCGCGCCGGCCTCGAACAGCTCGAACGGGTCGGTGACGCCGCCTTCCTTGGCAGCCGCCACAGCGGTGGCGGCCACAGCGTGCTGCTCGTCCCGGTACCGCTCCCACAGCGCCGTGAACAGCTCGCTCTTCCCGCCGAAGTGGTGGTAGAGGCTGCCCACGCTGGATCCCGCGCGGTCGACGACGTCGGAGACACTCGCCTCGGCGAAGCCGCGCTGCGCGAACACGACCCTCGCGGCGTCCAGCAACTGGCTGCGGGTCTGCTCGGTGCTGCCCCATTGGCGTCCGGCGCTGCGACCACGGCCGACGTTCCGCGTTGTCACGGCGCCTCCTCAGTCTTCCCCGACCGTCCGTGTGCTGTCGCGGGAGACTGATCGTGCCAGCATGCGCAGGACACGCGGGGTCGACCCGCCCTACCCGGCCGGCCGGAAGATCGGCACGGAGGTACCGTCGTGGTCCTCCCAGTGGAGCTCCACCCGCTGCCCCACGCGGAGGGTACCCGGTTCCGCGTCGATCTCGGTGAGGAGCCGGAATCCCTCGTCGAGATCGACGTAGGCCACCGTGTACGGCGCGTGCGCGCGGAAGAACGGATGCCCGTGCTGGCGCACCACCGTGAACGTGTAGACGGTGCCGAGCCCGGCCGAGTCGCAGGTCTCCAGGGCCGGATCGTGCTGTCCCCTCGGGTAGAACACGACCTCGCCGGTGTCGCGGTGGCGCTGGTAGGTCAGCCGGTGTTCCCCGCAGGCCCGCCAGAAGGGGGCGGTGTCGGCCTCGTCGAGTACCGGCAGCGGACGTGCGGACGTTGGGCCCACGGCGGCATCCACGGTCATCAGTCCCTCCCGAGGACGACGGTCGCGGCGGAGTGGCGGGTGCCGAGCTGGCCGCCGTTGCCGTGCGCGACGGCCAGCCGGGCACCGTCCACCTGGGATGTCGACTCGCCGCGCAGCTGCCGCGTGGCCTCGATCAGCAGGAAGATCCCCCGCATTCCCGGATGGTTGGACGACAGCCCGCCGCCGTCGGTGTTCAGGGCAGGTGCCCCGGGCCGGTCCCACCGCAACCGGCCGCCCTCGACGTAGGAGCCACCCTCGCCCTTCTTGGCGAACCCGAGGTCCTCCAGCAGCGTCAGCACGGTGATCGTGAACGAATCGTAGATCATCGCGATGTCGATGTCCTCAGGCCGGACGCCCGCCTCGACGAAGGCGGGCGGGCCGGACACGGCGCCCGCGCTCGTGGTGAGGTCGCGCGTGTTCCCCGGGTAGCCCACCGCCTCGCCGCTGCCGAGGATCCAGACGGGAGGCTTGCGGGTTCCGGCGACGACGTTCTCGCCGACGATCACCACGGCGCCGCCGCCGTCGGAGACGATGCAGCACTCCAGCAGGTGCAGCGGGTCGGCGACCAGTCGCGAGCCGAGGACGTCGTCGACCGTGAGCTCGTCGACGTTCTTCAACCCGATGTCCCGCAGCCCCGCGACCGCCTCCGGGTTGCGCAGGGCGTGCGCCCTGGTGGTCACGGCGATCTCGGCCAGCTGCTCCGGAGTGGTGCCGTACTCGTGCATGTGCCGCTGCGCCACCAGGGCGTAGTTCCCGATGAGCGGGAGGCCGTAGGGGATCTCCATGTTCAGGCCGGGCACCGGGTCCGGTGCGGAGCGGGCGCCCGTGCCGATGGCCCTGGCCTCGCTCTTCGACGTGGAGCCGTAGGTCAGCAGCGCCACGTTCGAGCGGCCTGCCGCGATGTCGCGGGCGGCGTGGGCGGCGTGGAACTCGTACGAGCTACCGCCGAGTGACGTCGTGTCGAGCACCGTCGGCTCGATCCCGAGGTGCTCCGCCACCGTGATGCCCGACATCGGCCCGGTCTCGCCGGCGTCGTAGAGCGCGTCGACGTCCGCGAACGTCAGCCCGGCGTCCTCGAGTGCACGCGCTGCGGACTCCGCCTTGAGCTGGAGCTTGCTGCGGCCGGGGGCCCGGCGCAGGGGGTGTTCGTGAATCCCGGCGATCGCCGCTCGTCGCGGTGCCATGTCCGTCTCCTTCGCCGTCTGTCGACCTGCGTCTGTCAGCGCAGCCGGAACCGGCCGCGGTCGATGACGACGGTGCCGTCCGTGGTGCTCGTCCGGAACAGAGCCTCGTCCGGCCCGCCGTCGCCTACCCAGATCGAGACGACCAGGTCCTGCCCCGGGCGGACGGGCTTGCTGAACCGGGCGGACATCCCGCTGAACCGCTTCGGGTCGGAGCCGCACACGGTGTGCAGCAGCGCCCGGCCGGTGAAGCCGTACGTGCACAGTCCGTGCAGGATCGGCCGGTCGAAGCCGCCGCGCGCAGCGAACGCGGGGTCGGAGTGCAGCGGGTTGCGGTCGCCGGAGAGCCGGTACAGCAGTGCCTGGTCCGGCCGAGTGCGGTAGCGCACCTGCTCGTCGGGCTCGCGGTCGGGGAGCGACCACGACTCGCCCTGCCCCGGTTCCCGGCCGAAGCCGCCCTCGCCGCGGATGAACACGCCGCTGCGCGTGGTGACCAGCGGTCGCCCGTCGAGTACCGCGGTGTTCTCGGTGGTGACGAGCGCGCCGGTGCCCTTGTCCTGGATCCCCGTGACCCTCGACGTGACCTGCACCGTCGCAGCGACCGGAAGCGGAGCGTGCAGCTCGAACGTCTGCTCGGCGTGCACCAGCTTCGCCGGGTCGAAGTCGCCGAGGCGGCGGCCGGTGCGCGTCGCTGCCGCGAGCACGCCAAAGGTCGGGAGCACCTGCTGCTCCACCCCGGCGGTGTTCTCCGTGGTGAACTCCAGCTCGGTGGTGGGGTCGTCGGCTCCGGCCCCGACGCCCAGCGCGTACAGGAGCGTCTCCGTGGCGGTCCAGGACCGTTCGATCGGCTCCGACCGGACCCCGACGAGGCTGTGATCCAGCGCCATCGCACCTCCAACAGGCTTGACGAAGTTAGAACACAATTCTAGGACAAGCCTCAGGGAGGTCGGGGTCCCCCGTCAAGACCGTTGACAGCCGCCGGAGCGTGAGTTCTCATGAAAGAATCCGATTCTAGGATGAAGGTTCACGACTGGCGTCCGGTTGCAGGACGGGTGGGGGGACCGAGTGACGCAGACCGACCACGTCGCGGTGCTCGACGGAGGGCACGATCGCGAGCAGCACGAAGGGGCCCGCAGGTTGCTGGCTACGCCCGACCGTCTCCGGTCCTTCTTCGCTCCGCGCAGCATCGCCCTTGTCGGTGCGTCGGACGGATCCGGCTGGGCCCGCTTCATCATGGAGAGCCTCGCCACAGCGGGTTTCGCCGGAACCCTGCGGTTCGTCCACCACGCACGCCCGGAGGCGTTCGGGCGCCCCACCGTGCCGAGCCTTCGCGCGCTGGGCGAGCCCGTCGACCTCGCGTTCGTGCTGGCGCCGACCCACGCCGTCGAGGGGGTGCTGGACGACGCCGCCGCGGCCGGGATCCACAACGTCGTGGTGCTGGCCTCCGGGTACGGCGACGGCGGTGGTGAGGAGGGCCGGGAGCGCGAACGGCGGCTGGTCGAGCGCGCCGTGGAGCTCGACCTCACGCTGCTCGGTCCCAACTGCCTCGGCTTCGTGAACGCGGTGGCCGCCGTGGCGCCGTTCGGCCTGCACATCGTGCCGCCGCTGCGCAGGGGGCCGGTGGGCGTCGTACTGCAGAGCGGGGCGCTCACCAGCAATGTCCTCGCGTTCGCCCGGGCGCACGGGATCGGTATCAGCCTGCTCACGTCGATGGGCAACGAGGCGGTGATCACGGCTGCCGACGTGCTCGAGCACCTCATCACCGACGAGGACACCCGCGTGATCGGGCTGTTCCTCGAGACGATCCGCGACCCGCAGCGGTTCTCGGCACTGGCCCGGCGGGCGCTTCAGGTCGGCAAGCCGATCGTCGCGCTCAAGGTGGGGCGCAGCCCGGCGGGGCAGCTCGCGGCGCTCGCCCACACCGGCGCTGTGGCGGGTGACGACGCCGTGGTGGCGGCGGCGTTCCGCCAGTTGGGCGTGATCAGGGTGGGCAGCCTTGAGGAGCTGCTGGTCACCGCGGGCATGCTCGGGTCAGGGCAGGTCCCGAGGGGGCGCCGGATGGGCGTGGTCACCGCGTCGGGTGGGGCCTGCGACATCATCGCCGACCGCTCCGCGGACGAGGGCGTGGAGATTGTCGAGTTCAGCGAGCCCACCACCGCGCGGCTGCGCGAGGTGCTGCCGTCGTTCGCCGCGGCGCGCAACCCGCTGGACGTCACCGGGATCATCCTGGCCGACCGCACCTCGGCGAACGCCAACCTCGGCGACGCCGCCCTCAATGCCGTGGCCGCCGACCCGAACCTCGACTTCGTGTTCAACATGGTGAGTCTGCCCGCCGCTGCACCTCCCGACCCGTCGGTTCCGGAGCGCCGGATCGCCGACGTCGCGGCGACGATCGCGTGTTCACCGGTCCCGGTGGTGAACTTCTCGGCCACCTGCAGCGATCTCTCCGAGTTCGGTGGCTCGCTGCTCGACCGCCACGGCCTGCACGTCGTCGGCGGGATCGAGTTCGGGCTCACCGCGGTGGGTCACGCGATCCGGTGGAACGAGGTGCGGCAGGACCGCGCCGCCCGCCCGGCGCCGCCATCGCCCCCACGTGCCACGTCGGACGGCCTCCCCAACGGGGCGTGGTCCGAGGCGCGGGCCCGGGAGCTGCTCCGCGCCGCAGGCGTGCCGGCCGTGCCAGCCGAGCTCGTCACCGAAGCGGACGCGGCCGTCGCAGCGGCCGAGCGCCTGGGCTGTCCGGTGGTGCTCAAGATCTGCTCCGCCGCCATCGCGCACAAGTCCGACATCGGCGGGGTGGCGCTGGGCCTCGGCGATCCCGACGCCGTGCGCGCCGCCTTCGTCAGGGTGCTCGCCGCCGGGCGCGCCGTCACGGACGACGTCGAGGGCGTCCTGGTCAGCCCGATGCGTACCGGCGGCACGGAGCTCTTCGTCGGTGTCACGGTCGATCCGTCATTCGGGCCCGTACTCGCCGTCGGCCTGGGCGGGGTGTTCATCGAGGTGCTGCACGACGTCAGCCTGCGGGTGCTGCCGGTCGACCAGGAGGAGGTGGTGCGCATGCTCGGCGAGCTGCGCGGCGCGCCCGTCCTGGCCGGAGCGCGCGGGGTGGCGCCCGCGGACCTGCCGCGGGTGGCCGAGGTGGTAGCGCGGCTGGCCGAGTGCGCCCGTCTGCTCGGGCCGGCGCTGCAGACGGTGGAGATCAACCCGCTGTGGGTGGACGGATCGCGGGTCGAGGCCCTCGACGTGCTCGTGGTGACGGGGTGCTCGTCGTGATCGGCAACCCCTGAGAGGAGCGGACGACGTGGAACTCGACCTGGGGCCGGAGGCAGCCCGGTTCCGGCAGGAGACCCGGGATTGGATCGCCGGCAACGCGCCCGACGGCCTGCCCGGCCTGATCGACTGGAACACCCCGCCGATGACGGCGGGCGACCACTCCGGCCACGCCCGGGCCCAGGAGAGCCCGCAGCACGCGGAGTGGGAGCGCAGGCTTCTGGCCGAGCGAATGATCTGCCCACAGTGGCCGGAGCGGTTCGGCGGCCGCGGCTGGGGCGCGGTGGAGAACGCGGTCTTCAGCGAGGAGTGCGCCCGTGCCGGCGTGCCGCGGGTCCGGCGTGGGTTCGGCGAGGGAATGGTCGGTCCCTCGGTGATGGCGCACGGCACCGCCGAGCAGCAGGAGCACTTCCTGCCGCGGATCATCAGCGCAGAGGATGTGTACTGCCAGGGCTTCTCCGAGCCTGACCACGGCTCCGACCTGGGAGCGATCCAGACGCGTGGTGTCGTCGACGGCGGCGAGATCGTGATCAGCGGGCAGAAGGTGTGGACCTCGGGCTTCGCCCGGGCGAACATGATCTTCGTCCTCTGCCGCACCGACACCGCGGCGCCCAAACACCGTGGCATCTCCTACGTGCTGCTCCCCATGGGGGACAACAACATCGATGCGCGCCCGCTGCGCCAGCTCACGGGCAACGCGGAGTTCGGCGAGGAGTTCTTCGACGGTGCCAGGGCGCCGCTGTTCAACGTGATCGGTGGGCTGAACAACGGTTGGCGCGTCGCGATGACGACGCTCGGCCACGAGCGGGGCGGCAGCGCCACGGTGAGCCACCTGAAGTATCAGCGGCAGTTCGCTGCGCTCGTCGAGCTCGCGCGCGAGGTGGGCCGCGACCATGACCCGGTGGTGCGCCAGCAGCTCGCGTGGGCCCACACCCACGTCGAGATCATGCGCTACCAGGGTCTGCGGCTGCTCGCGCAGCTGGCCGAGGGCC
>JAODNO010000703.1 GCA_025465235.1 Pseudonocardia sp. | reverse complement strand
GGCGGAGCGTTCGCGGGCCTCCTGGTCACGGGCGGCCTGCGCGGCAGCCCGGTCACGGAAGGCCGTCACGGCGTCGGGCGCGGGATCGACGACGAGCTCGCCGGTCGCGCCGTCGAGGGCGATCAGGGTGCCGTCGGCGACCTGCAGCACCCCCGGGCCGGCCCCGAGGACAGCGGGCACGCCGCGAGCCCGGAGCAGGATCGCGCTGTGGGCTGTCGGGCTCCCGCCGGCGAGGACCACTCCCGCCACCCGGGCGGGATCCAGTGCCGCGGCCCGTGCCGGGGTGAGGTCGGCGGCGACGAGCACGGAGGGCGGCCCGTCTCCGGTCTCGTCCCCGGTGTCGGCAGACCCTCCGACGAGGGCGCGGAGCACCTGGTCCCCGACGGCGCGGACGTCGCCTGCGCGGGCCGCGAGGTACGGGTCCGGTAGGAGGTCGAATGCGGCCGCTGCGCGTTCCGCCGCGTCGGACCACGCCCGCGGCGCCGACGCCCCCGCCGTGACGGCGGCCCCGGCGTCCTCGAGCAGCTCGGGGTCATCAAGCAGCAGCAGGTGGGCGTCGAAGATCGCCGCCTCGGCGGGGCCCAGCTCGCGGGCGGCTGCGGCACGGCCGGCCCGGACGTCCGAGGTGACCGTCGCGATCGCGGCATCGAGGCGGGCCCGCTCCGCGGCCGGATCTCCTGCGGGTTCCTCGGGCACAGCAACCGGCGCCACTGCGGCCGACCGCTTGGGGCCGATCGCGATCCCGGGGGACGCGGGGAGCGGGGTGGCGGATGCGGGCGACTCGGGGGCGGAAACGGGGCGACTCGCGGGGGGACGGGGGGCGGGCTCCGTGGGGGCCTCTGTCGTGGCGGCTGCTGTCTCGCCGAAGCCGGTGGCCGCGAGCGCGAGAACCGCGTCCACTGTGGCACGTGCCCCCTCCCCCGAGGCGGCGACCTCGATCCGGTGCCCGTGCAGGGCCGCCAGCGTGGCCACCCGCGCGAGGCTCCCCGCGGGAGCCCAGGGCGATCCGGTGGTCGCGTTGCGGAGCCGCACGCCGGCGCCGTCCAGCTCGCGGACGAGCGCGACCAGCCGGGCCGCGGGGCGCGCATGCAGGCCGTGCAGGTTGGAGACCGTGAAGCACTCGACGACCTCGGTTGGCCCCGCCTCCGCCTGCGGCTCCGGCGGCGGCTGCTGCTGGGAGGCGACGGCGCCCGGCTCGTCCGGCGCCAGCTGCGCGAGCTTCGCTGCGAGCGCTGCGGCGGCCTCCGCCGCCACCTCCGCCCGATCGGCACCGCCCGCCGCGGCCACCGCAGCGACGACGAGGCCCTCCACCAGCGGTGCGGGACACAACAGCACGCGGTCGCGCCCTGCCGGGTCGTCGAGCAGCTCGAGCGCGAGCTCCGCGGAGAGCACGGCGCTCCCCAGATCCATCAGCACCACCACGCCCGCGCCGGTGTCGGCGACCCCGATCGCCGCGGCGATCGCCACGGCGTCCGTGCCGAGTGCGCCGTCGTCCATTCCGGCGGCCACCTCGATCGGCAGCTCCCCCGGCGCCATCTCCCGGGCCAGCTCGACTGCCGCGTCGGCCAGCGCCCTGCTGTGCGACACGACCACGAGGCCAACCGGAGGCGTCACCCGCTCTCCCACCACCGCAACGCGCTCATCCCAGCGTGTCCGCCGCCGCGGCCACGAGCAACGCCGCCGACGTCGCGCCCGGGTCCTGATGCCCGACGCTGCGCTCCCCCAGGTAGCTGGCCCGGCCCTTGCGGGCCAGTAACGGCGTGGTGGCATCGCGACCGGCAGCGGCCGCGTCGGCCGCGGCCCGCAGTGCACCGCTGAAGTCGTCCCCGCCCATAGCGGCGTCGAGCGCGTCGACAGCGGGCGCGAGGGCGTCATACATGGTCTTGTCGCCCGCCTCGGCCTTGCCCCGCGCGACGATTCCCTCGACCCCGGCGCGCAACGCGGCCGCGAACCCGGCCTGGTCGATCCCGTCCGCAGTCCCGGCGGTGCCCGCCATCCGCAGGAAGAAGGTGCCGTAGAGCGCCCCGCTGGCGCCCCCCACCGAGCTGACGAGCGTCATCCCGGTCTGCTTCAGCAGCGCGGCAGGGCCGCCGGGCGGCCCTCCGTCGAGCTTTGCGAGCACGGCCTTCATCCCCCGCGCCAGGTTGGACCCATGGTCGGCGTCGCCGATCGCCGAGTCGAGC
Organism: Pseudonocardia sp.; assembly: GCA_025465235.1. GTDB lineage: Bacteria > Actinomycetota > Actinomycetes > Mycobacteriales > Pseudonocardiaceae > Pseudonocardia. The sequence continues at coordinate 20,128 of JAODNO010000703.1, read as the reverse complement.
CGGGTGAGCAGCTCCTCGTTCTCGGCGACGGCGGCGGCGAACGCGCGGATCCACCGCTCGATCACTGCCGCGTCGATCGTCGCGGTGCCGTCGGCCATCACATCCCCCAACGCAGCCCCGGGGTGCGCACCGGCGCGTCCCAGAGCCGCAGCAGCTCCTCGTCCATCTTCAGCAACGTCACCGAGCAGCCCGCCATCTCCAGACTCGTGATGAAGGGCCCCACCAGCGACCGGGCGACCGTCACCCCGGACTTCGCGAGGATCGTCGCCACTTCGTTGTACATGATGTAGAGCTCCAGCAGGGGTGTGCCGCCCATCCCGTTGACGAACGCGAGTACCCCGTCCCCGCCGGTGAAGTCCAGGTCGGCCAGTATCGGCTCCATCAGCATCTCGGCCACCTCGCGGGCGGGAGCGGCCGGCACGCGGCGCCGCCCTGGCTCCCCGTGGATCCCGATGCCGATCTCGATCTCGTCGTCGGGCAGGTCGAACGTCGGATGCCCCGCTGCGGGCACCGTGCACGAGGTGAGCGCCATGCCCATGCTGCGGCCGCCCGCGTTCACCCGCCGGGCGACGTCCGCCACGCGGGCGAGGTCGTATCCCTCGGTCGCGGCCGCGCCGGCGATCTTCTCGACCAACACGGTGACGCCCACACCGCGCCGCCCCGCGGTGTAGAGGCTGTCCTGGACGGCTACGTCGTCATCGGTGACGACGGAGACCACCTCGACGCCCGACTCGGCGGCGGCCAGCTCGGCCGCCATCTCGAAGTTCATCACGTCGCCGGTGTAGTTCTTGACGATGTGCAGCACGCCGGCGCCGCCGTCCACGAGGCGGGTGGCCGCCATCACCTGATCGGGCACGGGCGAGGTGAACACCTCGCCCGCGCACGCCGCGTCGAGCATGCCGGGCCCGACGAAACCGGCGTGCAGTGGTTCGTGCCCCGAACCTCCTCCGGAGATCAGCGCGACCTTGCCACGAACCGGGGCGTCGGCTCGATAGACGATCTTGTTCTCGTGGTCGACGCGCAGCTCGGGATGGGCCGCGGCGATCCCGAGCAGCGCTTCTGCGACGATGTCTGCCGGTTCGTTGATCAGTTTCTTCACGGCGGCCCTTCCCCGGACGATCTTCGATGAAAGTTGAACGACCTGCTGGCGTAAGCTACGCCCCTGTGTGTGCGGGTACTACCGACTCGATCGGGTCGATGGGAGTGGGCATCGGGTTGGCCGCCGTCGGGCGGCCTGCCTACATCAACTCGGGGCGAGCGGCCGACCTCGGCGAGCACCGCGACGTCGAGGACCTGCGAGCCCGCACCTCGGCCGTGCTCGACGCCGCCTACGCCGCAGGCGTGCGCTACCTCGATGCGGCCCGCTCGTACGGACGAGCGGAGGAGTTCCTCGCCGGTTGGCTGGCGGCGCACCCCGAGGTAGACGACGTCGTGGTCGGGTCCAAGTGGGGCTACCGGTACGTCGGTGGATGGCGGCTCGACGCGCCCGTCCACGAGGTGAAGGACCACTCGCTCGCCGCCTTCACCGACCAGCTGGCCGAGACCGCCGCGCTGCTCGGTCCGCGCCTCCGCGTCTACCACGTGCACTCGGCCACGCTCGACACCGGCGTGCTGGACGACCCCGAGCTGCACAAGGCGCTGGCGGGGTTGCGCGACCGCGGGATCCGGGTCGGCATCTCGACCTCAGGCCCCGCGCAGGCCGACGCCGTGCGGAGGGCCCTGGAGGTGCAGGTCGGCGGGGCCCCGCTGTTCACCTCGATCCAGTCGACGTGGAACCTGCTGGAGCCCTCCGTCGGCCCCGCACTCGCCGAGGCCGCCGCACACGGCGCTTGGGTGATCGTCAAGGAGGCGGTGGCCAACGGCCGGCTCGCCCCCGGTGAGCCCGACACCTCGCCCGGCGCTGCGAAGTTCGCCGACCGACTCGGTGTTCCGCTCGACCAGCTCGCGATCGCCGCCGCGCTCGCCCAACCCTGGGCGTGGTGCGTGCTCTCCGGCGCGGTCGACCCCGCGCAGGTTGCGAGCAATGCGGCTGCCACCGCGGTGCAGCTGCCCCCGGATGTACTGGCCGAGGTGGCCGGACTCGCGGAGGAACCCGCGGCCTACTGGTCGGCCCGCGGGACGCGCGCCTGGAGCTGATCGAGCGGCCGGGGCTGCTGCGTCCGGGCTGGGGCAGGCCAGCGCGGCGACCAGGTCACCGAGCGCATCGAGGCTGTGGGCGCTGACCACCTCGTCGCAGTACCGCCACGCCGCTGCCATGCCCCGGTGACCGTCGTCGAGATCGTCGTGCTGATCGCAGACCTGGCGTTCTTCCTGTACTGGGTCGGCTCGCCGCTGGCCGGGTGGCGAGCGCCCGGGATCGCGGCCGGGTCAGGGTTGCGCGGGGACGTCCCCCAACGCCTCCAGCTCCTCGTGGGTCCATCGTGCCGATCCATCACGCAAGCCGTCGAGGATGTCGCCCACGGATTGGCCTTCGACAACACCCGCGACTACATCAGCTGGGGCTTCAGCGCGCACCGCCGCCGCCTGCCGGCCGACGTCATGCGGCTCAACGGCCCGGCGCTGCACCGCATCGTGCTCGACCGCACCGCCACATGGCACCCCGAATTCCGCGAGCTGTTCCGACGCACGGACCCGTCGACCTGCTTCCCCATCAACGTCCGCACCTCGGAGCCGGTGGCGCCGTGGCCGACGAGCTCGGTCCCCCTGGTCGGCGATGCGATCCACACGATGATGCCCGGGCTCGGGGTGGAGGCAAACACCGCGCTGCGCGACGCCCGGATCCTCGCCGACGCCCGGATCGTGGTCACCGCCAGCGACACCCATTTCGGCGACTTCAGGCACAACATGGGCATGGTGCCCGGCCCGGTCTGGCGGTCGCCGGAGGCCCTCGCTCGCACGGGTGCCTTTGCCGCGCCGGAAACCACGACCGCCGGGCGAACCGCGTACTCGCGGACGTCGTGCTGGGCAGGACCCCGGCGCCGAGCGGTTCCTATGTCGATCGCGGCCGAGTCGCCCGGTCATCCGAAGAGTCGTACGACCCGAAGCGCGAACGCGAGCTCTGAGACACCGTCGAACAGTTCAGCGCGGCGTACGCCGCCTGACCTTCAAGCACTCGGGCGACAACCGGAGCGTCAGAACCGTCAGCCCCTCTTGTGGGAGGACAGGATCTGGACGGCAAGGCGTTCGGTGATCGCGAGCTTCGGCGCGTTCTCCCTGGCCCGCTCTGCGATCTGCCTGGGAGAGAGTCCCATGTCGTGATAGAGCCGGACGATCTTCTCCTGCGCAGGGGTCCATACACGGCGCGGCGGCTCTCGCCGCTGCGACGGGATCTTGCCGGAACGGGCCGCCCGATCAGGTCGGGCCGGCCGAGTCGGTGCGGCCGGCCCATCGAAGCGCCCTCGGTAATCCAAGCCGAGCGCGCTGTCCTTCTTGGCGAACTCGCCGGCTTCACCGCGCCGTCGGATCTCGTCGGGGTCGGCGACGATGAAGCTCTCCGCGCTCTTGTTGATCCCTATCCCGGTCACCGCCACACCGCGGTGGTGCAGCGCCTGACAGCTTTGCTTCGTGCAATAGCGGTAGCCGAGTTGGACCCGTTCCTCACCCAACTCGTCGCCACACTCGACACAGGTCATGGTGCTGACCAAGGATTCACCACCTCCGCAGGTAAGAACGCTTGAGTGGTTCCTCGTCTTCCCGAACTTCAGCCGACGCGGCTCCTGCGCTGTCGGTAGCTGAGCAGGCGAGACATCGGCGTACTCCTCGACGGCCTGCGCAGGATCGCCGGGATCAGTGGCCTCCGTGTCGAACCGGGCAGCCGGTCTCGTCCCGAGCCTTCAGGGACGAGCCGCGTGGAGCTTGCAGCGGGGGCGATAGCAGCGGCCGCCGCGTGCGGACGGAGCGGAGGATCGCCGGCTCGTGGCGTGCGAGGTAGGTCCGAATCGCCGGATATGCATGGCACTACCGAGGGGCCGTCGGCCGGGTACAGAAGCATGAGACGTGTCACTCGTTGAGCACAAGCTGCTGGTCAGTGCCCTGTTCAGCCCCAGATCAGAACGATTCCATAAGTTGACTGAGTCCAATCTAGGGGGTAGACACAGAGCCATGGATTGCAGCTCGAGGGGCTTGCGCAACGAAGCCATGACGCGCGTCGGACCGGCCCGTGAGGCCGGCGACGCGCGGGAGTGGCTGCGGCAGGCCGGCCTGCGGGTCACCAGGCCCAGACGCGTGATCCTCGAGCAGCTCGCCGACTATCCGCACGTCACGGTTGCCGAGGTTGGGAATCTTGTTCGTTGCGCGCTACGAGGTCGACTTCGAGCACCGCAATTCAGCTGAGGCACCCCTGAGTAAGGAATGAGGAATGAATAATGGCTGAGTCACCGGCTGAGGGCACGACCGGCGCCGCCGAGCGCGAGGTGCTCACAACCCGGCAGGGTCACCCTGTCCACGACAACCAGAACCAGCGCACGGTCGGCTCGCGGGGCCCGGCCACCCTGGAGAACTACCAGTTCCTCGAGAAGATCAGCCACTTCGACCGCGAACGCGTGCCGGAGCGGGTGGTACACGCCCGCGGCACCGCCGCGTTCGGCTACTTCGAGGCATACGGCGCCGTCGGCGACGAGCCGGTGGCCCGCTACACCCGGGCCAAGCTGTTCCAGGAGAAGGGCAAGCGCACCGAGGTCGCGCTGCGGTTCTCCACCGTCGCCGGCGGCCGCGACTCCTCCGAACTCGCCCGCGACCCCCGCGGATTCGCGATCAAGTTCTACACCGAAGACGGCAACTGGGACCTCGTGGGCAACAACCTCGCGGTGTTCTTCATCCGCGACGCGCTCAAGTTCCCCGACCTGATCCACTCCCAGAAACCCGACCCCGTGACCTTCGAGCGGCAGCCGGCCAACCGCGTCTTCGACTTCATCAGCCAGTCCCCCGAGACCATGCACATGGTCACCCTGGTCTTCGGCCCGCGGGGCATCCCCGCCAGCTACCGCCACCAGGAGGGCTTCGGGGTCAACACCTACAAGTGGGTCAACGCCCAGGGCCACACCACCCTGGTCAAATACCACTGGTCCCCCAAGCTCGGCGTCAAGTCCCTCACCGCCGCCCAGGCCGCCCAGCTGCAGGCCCAGGACCTGGGCCACCACACCAAGGACCTCTACGACGCGATCAACCGCGGCGAGTTCCCCGAGTGGGAACTGCGGGTGCAGCTGATGGACGACCACGACCACCCCGAGCTGGACTTCGACCCGCTGGATGACACCAAGGCGTGGCCGGAGAACCAGTTCCCGCTGCGACCGGTCGGGCGGCTGGTACTGGACAAGACACCGGAGAACTTCTTCGCCCAGAGCGAGCAACTCGCCTTCGGCACCGGCGTCCTGGTCGACGGCCTGGACTTCAGCGACGACAAAATGCTGCAAGGCCGCACCTTCAGCTACAGCGACACCCAGCGCTACCGGGTCGGCCCCAACTACCTGCAGATCCCGGTCAACCAGCCCAAGAACGCGAAGGTCCGCACCAACCAGCGCGACGGCGCCATGACCTACCACGTCGACCAGGGCGGCGCGAACCCCAGCGTCAACTACGAACCCTCCATCACCGGCGGCCTCAAAGAAGCCACCTACCCCACCCCCGACGAGCAGGGACCCCAGATCACCGGCCGGCTCACCCGGGCCCGGATCGAACGCACCAACGACTACCAGCAGGCCGGCGAACGCTTCCTGCTCTCCCAGCCCTGGGAACAGGACGACCTCGTGGCCAACCTGGTCGGCGCCCTGAGCCAGACCGACCGGGCCATCCAGGAACGGATGGTCTGGCACCTGTTCATGTGCGAGGACGAGTACGGCCGCCGCGTCGGCGAAGGACTGGGCATCACCGCCGACGACGTCCGCGAGCTCGAGCCGCTGGCCAGCCAAACCCTCACCGAGGACGAGCAGCACCGCGCCTCGCACCTGGGCAAGAACGGCCCCCGCGACGTCACCGCCCTGACAATGACCCACTGCGTCACCAACGACAACACCGTCATCTAAACGTTCACCGACGGCAACACCGCCAGCTGAGCACCACCACGGGGCGCGGACGGGCTGATCCACGAGATCAGAGGTCCGCGCCCCGCCCCACCTGCAGGGCAAGCAGCCGCACTGGGACCCGGCTTTCGCGGACCTGCCCCTGCTGCACGACGAGGTCGTCACCGCAGCCCGGGATGCCAGCGGCACCATCGCCGACCGGATGCCCGCCATTCCCGCGCGCGATCGCCGCGCGTGCAGCACGACAGTGAGCCGTGCGACGTCGCCAGCCCCACGTCCACGCCGGCCGGCCGCAGGCGCCCGGCAGCGACACCCGACCGCCTGACACCAGCACGAGCTGGTAGTCCCGTTCCACGGAGGCAGCCATGCCCCTCGACACCGCCCGCGCCGGACGATGGATCGTCGTGGACCAGCACGGCCACGAATTCACTGACGATCCCCTGTCCGGGGAACGCTTCACCGAGGCGACTGCGAACCAGGAAGCCGCCGCATCCCGCCTCAGCGGGGACAATGCCCGCGCAATCTACCGGCAGGCGATTTGATGGCCGAGCTCTGCGGCTGAGCCCGACCCTGCACCGATACAGCCACCTACGGCAGCACGACCAGGACGGAGACTCCTACGGTGCGCCCAGACAAGACGCGCAGAGTTGACCTAATCAATTGTAGGCGTAATGTCGAGGGCATGGAGGGCTTCGCTACACAGCTTCGACGTAGAGGGTTGCGCAACACCCCCCAGCGGCGGGCGGTCTTGATCGCGCTGGCTGAGGCACCGCACTCGACGGTCGCCGAACTCTCGGCAGTAGTCGCACAGGCGGCACACCGGGCTATTGGCGAGGCCGGGGCGCCGGCCGTTGCCGGTGTTGACGGCCTGTCGCGTCAGGGCCTCTACAACGTGCTCGACGATCTGACCCGAGCCGGTTTGGTTCGGTGCATCCAGCCTGCTGGGTCACCCACCCGCTACGAGGTGCGGGTGGGTGACAACCACCATCACCTGGTGTGCCGTCGGTGTGGATCGGCGGAGGACGTCTCCTGTGCTGTGGGCGCTGCGCCCTGCCTGCAGCCTGCCGAGCACTCCCTTGAGTCCGAGGAGCACAAGGGGTTCGTCATCGACGAGGCGGAAGTCATCTGGTGGGGCATGTGCGAGCAGTGCTCCAGCCTGAATGACGTCGTCAAGGCTGACGCTTCGCAATAAGAGGAAGACCCGGCGTGGGGCGGTGGCGCAGGCTCGACCTCCGGTCCACCACGACGGTCGCCATGGACTTCGACCGCGGTTGTGCACTGAGCCGTACCCGATGTGGTCCATCATCTTCCCGTGGCTGCGGCGATGACGATCGGTACGGCGGAGCGACGGGCACGGCTCGGGCGGCGCCATCTCCTCGCTCCCGCAACCGGCGCGCCGGGCTCGGTGGCCGGAGTGGTCGCCGTGGCCGACGCGCTCGTCGCGCTGCATGCCACCGACCCCGCGTCCGTCGTGCTGGCGGTTCTCGCCCGGTCCGGCGCCGACGTGACCACGGTCCAGCGGGCGCTGCACGACGAGCGCGCTCTCGTGCGGATGCTGTCGATGCGGCGGACGGTCTGGGTGGTGGCGCCCGACGTCGCACCGGTGGTGCAGGCCGCGTGCACGCTCGACGTCGCGGCTGTGCAGCGCCGCAGGCTCGTCGAGCACATCGGTCGGTCCGGGGTGACCGACGAGCCGGCAGCATGGCTCGCCGACGTCGAGGCGTCCACGTTGAAAGCGCTGCTGGAGCGGGGGGAGGCCACGGCTGTGGAGCTCGTTGCCGACGAGCCGCGGCTGCGCACGCGGATCGCCCTACCACCCGGCGACACCCCGCAGAACATGACGAGCCGCGCCCTGCTGCTGCTCTCCGCCGACGGTCACATCGTGCGCGGTCGCCCCCTCGGCGGCTGGACCTCCACGCAGTACCGCTGGTCGCCCATGTCCGCCTGGTGGCCGGACGGCATGCCCGAACTGGAGCAGGGTGCCGCGCGGGCCGAGCTGGCGCGGCGGTGGCTCACCGCCTTCGGGCCGGCGCCGGTGGCCGATCTGAAATGGTGGACGGGCTGGACGATGGCCCGCACCCGCGCCGCGCTCGCCGCGCTGGGTGCCGTCCCGGTGGACCTCGACGGCGTCCCCGGGGTGGTGCTGCCCCACGACGTCGAGCCGGTGCCCGACCCCGGGCCGTGGGTGGCGTTGTTGCCCGCGTTGGACCCGACCCCGATGGGCTGGCAGGACCGCACCTGGTTCCTCGGCCCGCACAAGGCCGCCCTGTTCGACCGCAGCGGCAACATCGGCCCCACGGTCTGGTGCGACGGGCGGATCGTGGGCGGCTGGGCCCACCGCGCGGACGGCACGGTGGCACTGCGGCTGCTGGAGGACGTCGGCAGCGAGGCGCGCGCCGCTGTGCATGCGGCGGCCGAGCGACTCGCGGGGCGGATCGGCGACGTCCGGGTGACGCCGCGGTTCCGCACGCCACTGGAACGCGAGCTCGCTGTGTCGTGACCGGGCTCCGCGAGATCACGCACCCATGCGTGCCGCCATCACCCCGAGGGTGAGCAGCAGTCGGTCCCGGGGATCGCCGATGGACCGCCCGGTGGCCGCCTGGATCCGGCGCATTCGGTAGATCACGGTATTGCGGTGGCAGAACAGCGCGGCCGCGGCGTGCGTCGGGGAGCCACCGTGTGCCAGCAGCTCCTGCAACGTCTCCAGCAGCATGTCCCGGTCGTCGACGGGCAGCTCGAGCAGGCGACCCAACGCCGTCTGCACGACCCGGGATAGCAGCTCAGGGCTGTCCACCAGCAGCGCCTCGGGAAGCCGCTCGTCGAGCACCGCCAGCCCGGGCCCGGACAGCGTGCGGGCCGCGGTGTGCGCCATCCGGTACCCGGCGTCGATCGCCCCGAGCCCGTCCACCACGGGGGAGACTCCTACCCGTCCCTCGGCGCACGGGCGCAGCGCGTCGAGCGCCACCTCGTGCGGCCGTGCCCCCAGCGCCACCACCCCGACCTCGTCGCGGGGGCGCAGGAACCAGGACGAGACGATGCCGTGCGCGGACAGCGTCTCCCGTGGTGACCGCAACGGGTCCTCCCCGGACGGCTCCACCGGCGCCACGACGCATAGCACCGGGCCACGCTCGGGCAGTGCGAGGACCGTGGCGGCGTCCCGCAGGAACGCCGGATCACTCCCCCGGCCCTCGATGAGACCGTCGAGCACGGCGTGCCGCCTGCTCAGGTCGTGGCTCCGCAGCCGCAGCTCCTCGAGCCGGTACGCCTCGACGAGCGCCGACGAGCTGCTGTCGTTGACGCGCCAGAAGTAGCTCGCGGCGTCCAGCAGCACCTCGTCGTACCGTCCGGAGAACCGGCCGCGCGAGGCGCCCAGCAGGGCCTCCCACATGACGCGGCCGCCCAGCCGGTACGCGCGCAGGACGACCTCGAGCGGCACGCCCTGGCGCGCGCGGCGCCTGCCGGTCTGCCGCGAGGTGTCCTCGGGATCCACCCCGCCCGGTACCTGCTCGGCGAGCACCTGCACCCCGCGCTCCAGGTTCACCCGGCAGGCACCGCGCAGCTCCTCCATCATGTCCAGTTCGGCGTACACCGGCTCGCGCTGGAGCACCATCACCGTCAGCCGGTCGGCCAAGCCGTCGACTTCGTCGAGGAGTACGGCGCCGAGCACCCGCAGTGCCTCGGAGGACTCGTCAGGAAGCGGGCGCGCGGGCGCGCGGGCAGCGCTGTCGGTCGGGGCACCGCCGGCGCTCCACGCATCGTCGACACGGTCTCCGCCAACATCGATACGGGTTCCGAGGGCGCTCCTCCCGGGGCGAAGCATCCGCGCACTCTGCAACAGCGCGCACAGCTCCGTCCACCCCCACGGGCGCTCTGCCCAGTTCTCGGGTCGCGATCTTGGGCGCCGCGCACATGGTGCGTGCTGGGCGCGGCGCCCAAAGTGTGGGCACCCCCGGGGATCGGGGTCACCGCCGCCCGAGCCCCGGGAGACGCCCACGTGTCAGCGCTGACATCATCGAACGGGCCGACATCACCGAACGGACCGCCGGCACAGCCGGATCTTTCGACCGCCGTCTTCGCAGCCAGTGGGATCGGCGTCCGGTTCGGCGGGCTCGTCGCCCTCGACGACGTGTCCCTCGCGGTCGGGACCGGTCAGGTGCACGGAGTGATCGGCCCGAACGGGGCGGGCAAGACCACCCTTTTCAACGTCTGCTGCGGCTTCGTCCGTCCGGACGCCGGCACGGTGCTGCGCCACGGGAAGCCGGTGCGCAACCTGCGCCCGCACCGGCTCGCCGGGATGGGGATCGCGCGCACGCTGCAGGGCGTCGGGCTCTTCGCGGGGCTCACCGTGGCCGAGAACGTGATGGTGGGTGCGGACCGACACCGTAGGGCAGGCTTCGCCGCCACCCTGTTCGCGCTGGCCCGCTCCGACCGCGACGAGCGGGCACTGCGCGGGCGCGCGATGGCCGCGCTCTCCGAGCTCGGCGCAGACGGTTACGCCGACCGGCTCCCCGACAGCCTCCCCTACCCCGTGCAGAAGCGGGTCGCGCTGGCCAGGGCGCTCGCCGCAGAACCCGACCTGCTACTGCTCGACGAGCCGGCCAGCGGGCTCAGCAACGACGAGATGACCGAGCTCGGCGAGCTGATCCGGACACTCACCGACCGGATGTCGGTGGTGCTGGTGGAGCACCACATGGACCTCGTGATGTCGGTCTGCGACCGCATCACCGTGCTCGACTTCGGCAAGGTCGTGGCCGACGGCACCCCCGACGAGGTCCGCGACGACCCCGCGGTGATCGACGCCTACCTGGGCGAGGAGGCGACGCACTCGTGAGCGAGCTTGCGAGCCCGTCATCAGCCGTGCGCACGGGCACGTTGGAGATCCGGAGCCTCACCACGGCGTACGGCCCGGTCACGGCCCTCGACGCCGTGGACATCACCGCCGAGCGCGGGAAGGTCACGGCTGTGCTCGGAGCCAACGGGGCGGGCAAGTCGACGTTGCTTCGCACCATCTCGGGCCTGGTCCGGCCGGAGGCGGGACAGGTGCTGCTGGACGGCACCGACCTCACCCGCGCTCCGGCCGAGGCGATCGCGCGCGCCGGGATCGCGCACGTGCCCGAAGGCCGAGGAGTGATCACCGAGCTCACGGTGGAGGAGAACCTACGCCTGGGCGCGCTGCTCGGGTCGTCCCGTCGACGTGCGGGATCGATGCCGCAGTCCGACCGTGCGGGCCGGAGCCTGGCTCAGGTGTACGAGATGTTCCCGCCGCTGGCGGAGCGCCGTCGCCGCGACGCGCACGTGCTCTCCGGCGGCGAGCGGCAGATGCTCGTCATCGGACGCGCGCTCCTGTCCGGGCCCGACGTCCTGCTGCTCGACGAGCCGTCGCTGGGCCTGGCGCCCCGGATCGTCGCGCAGATCTTCGGGCTGCTGCGCGACCTCGTCGACAGCGACGGCGTCACCGTGCTGCTCGTCGAACAGAACGCGCGCAGTGCCCTCTCCATCGCCGACGTCGGGATCGTGCTCAACCTCGGCCGGGTGGTGGCGCGCGACAGCGCAGCCGCGCTCGCGGCCGACGACGGCCTTCGCCACGCCTACCTGGGCTTCTGAATCGCCCGCGCTTGATGAGGGGAGAGCAGTGCAGCAGTTCCTCAACGTCACGCTGACCGGGCTCGGTCAGGGGGCGGTCTACGCGGCCTTTGCACTCGCTCTGGTGTTGATCTGGCGGTCCACCCGGATCGTCAACTTCGCCCAGGGCGCCATGGCCATGTTCACGACCTACCTGGCGCTCACCGTGATCGAGGGCGGGCAGTCCTACTGGGTCGGGCTCGCCGTCGCGCTGGTCGCCGGGCTGGTGCTGGGCGCCGTTGTCGAGCGACTGGTGATCCGGCCCGTGGAGGGAGGCCCGGAGCTCAACGCCGTGATCGTCACGCTCGGGCTGTTCGTGGCGCTGCAGGCGCTGGCCGCGATCCTCTTCGGCTCCACGTTCCGGTCCTTCCCCGCACCGTTCGACCTGCGCGGGTTCAGCGTCGGCGGGATCAACGTCGCGTTCACCGCGAACAGCATCTACACCATCGGGGCCGTCGTGGTGGTGATGGTCGCGCTGGTGGCGCTGTTCCGCTTCACGGACCTCGGGCTGAAGATGCGGGCCGCTGCGTTCAGCCAGGAGGTGTCGCGGCTGCTCGGCGTGCCGGTCGGCCGGATGCTCACGCTCGGCTGGGCGCTGGCCGCGGTGGTCGGATCGCTGTCCGGGCTGCTCATCGCCGGCGGAAGCCTGGTCTTCCCCGCCTACATGGACGCGGTGATCGTCTACGGGTTCGTCGCCGCGGTTCTCGGCGGGCTCGACTCCCCCGGCGGCGCCGTGGTCGGCGGGCTGACCATCGGGCTGCTGCTGTCCTACGTCAGCGGCTACCTCGGCAGTGAGCTGGTGGCGCTGGCCGCTCTGGCGATCCTCGTCGCGGTGCTGCTGGTGCGGCCGCAGGGCCTGTTCGCCCGCACCGCAGCGCGGAGGGTCTGATGGCCCAGCAGATCGACAGGACCGGCACGCCGGCGGCGGAGCGTGCCCCCGCCGCCGCGGCACCCTCGGCGGCAGCTCCCGGCCCCGGCCGACGCTTCGCCGCACTGCGCCGCAGGATGCCGCGCTCGACGTTCGGCCGCCACGCGCTGATCACCCTCGCCGCGCTCGTCGCCGTGGTGCTCGTGCTGGAACTGACGAGCCCGTTCCGCAACTCGCAGTTCGCGACGATGTCCTACTACGCGATTGCGGCAGCAGGCTTGACGGTCCTGACCGGACTCAACGGCCAGATCTCGCTGGGCCACGGTGCCCTGATGGCCGTGGGCGCCTACACGACCGGGCTACTGCTCACCGGCGACGGCGGCCTGCCGCTGCCCGTCGTCATGCTGGTCGCGGCCGCCGTCACCGCGCTGGTCGGCGCCGTCGTCGGCGCGGCCGCGGCCCGGCTGCACGGGCCCTACCTGGCCGGTGCGACGCTGGCACTGGCCGTCGCGGTACCGGGTCTCGCGATCTACTTCGACACGGCGCTGGGCGGCGAGCAGGGTCTGCCCGTCGCCTCCCCCCACGTGCCCTCCTGGTTCGCCGACGCCGTCTACTTCCTCTCCGCCAACGAGACGCCCACCGCGAAGTACCTCGCCTACGTCGGCTGGGGGACGCTGCTGCTGGTGCTCCTGCTGCTGGCCAACCTGATGGCCGCACGCACCGGGCGGGTGTGGCGCGCCGTCCGCGACGACGAGGTGGCCGCCGAGCTGGCGGGCATCCGGCTGGGCCGGGTGCGCGTGCTGGCGTTCGTCGTCAGCGCGGCCTGCGCCGGTCTGGCCGGGGCGGTACTCGGCATCGTGGTGCGCCTGGCCGCACCCAGCGGGTTCACCATCGTGCTCTCGCTCGGGCTGCTCACCGCCGTGGTCGTCGGCGGCCTCGGCAGCCTCGTGGGCGCGCTGCTCGGGAGCGCGCTGCTCGTGTTCCTACCGCCCGCCGTCACCAACATCGGTATCGGTGCCGGGCTCGACGGCACGCAGGCCGCGCAGCTCGCGCCGTTCGTCTACGGCGTGGTGCTCGTGCTCGTGATGCTGCTCGCGCCGTCGGGAGCCGTCGGCGTGACGAAGAAGCTGTGGAACCGGAGCCGGAAGAACCGCCGGGGTCCCTCGACGAGGAGGACAGGATGATCAGGAGAAGCAGGCGCTCGGCGCTGGCGGCGGCGATAGCCGCGGCAGCGCTGGTCCTCAGCGCGTGCGGTGCAGGCGGCCGTCCAGCCGAAGGGTCCGGTGGCGAGGGCGCTTCCGCGGCGGTCGGCATCACCGACACGTCCGTCAAGATCGGGGCGCACTTCCCGCTCACCGGCGTCGCCGCGCCCGGCTACAGCGAGATCCCGACGGGGGCGAAGGCCTACTTCGACTTCGTGAACGCGGCAGGTGGCGTCAATGGCCGGAAGATCGACTACGTCTTCCGCGACGACGCCTACAACCCGACGCAGACAAGCCAGGTGGTCAACGAGCTCGTGCTGCAGGACCAGGTGTTCGCGCTCCTCAGTGGCCTCGGCACCCCCACACACTCGGCCGTGCTCGACTACCTGAACAGCGAGGGCGTGCCCGACCTGTTCGTCTCCTCCGGGTCGCTGCTCTGGGACCAGCCCGCCAAGAACCCGCAGACCTTCGGCTGGCAGCCCGACTACGAGATCGAGGGTAAGATCGTCGGGCAGTACGTGGCGCAGAACTTCCCGCAGGCCAAGGTCGGTCTGTTCCTCCAGGACGACGACTTCGGCCGGGACGGCGAGCTCGGCGCCCGCCGGTACCTCGACGCCCAGATCGTGGGCGCCGAGCGGTACACGCCGGGCAACACCGACGTCGCTCCGCAGATCGCCGCGTTGCAGGCCGCCGGCGCCGACCTCGTCATCGGGTTCAACGTGCCGTCCTACACCGCGCTGTCGCAGCTGCAGTCCCTGCGGCTGAACTACCGGCCACAGTGGATCTACTCCAACGTCGGCTCGGACCCCGGGCTCGTCGGGTCTCTGCTGGCCCGGTTCTCCCAGGGCGCCGTGACGGACGCGGGCCTGCTCGACGGCGTGATCACCACCGAGTACCTGCCCGGCGTGGACACCCCGGACAACCCGTGGACGCAGATGTTCCAGCGCGTGTGGAACGAGCACGGCGGCGACGGCGAGCTGACGAACTACCGCATCTACGGTATGTCCCAGGCCTACACGTTCGTGCAGGCGCTGCAGGCCGCGGGTCCCAACCCGACCCGGCAGAGTCTCGTCCAGGCGGTCGAGCGGGCCGGCGCCCAGTTCCAGGGACCGTGGGTGGCGCCGTTCCGGTTCTCCGCCGACCGGCACGCCGGCATCTCCGGGGTGGAGGTCACCCGCATCACCGGCGGCAAGACCGAGAGCCTCACCCCGGTGCTGGTGACGGACAACGGCGACGCGCCCATCACCCAGTCGGCCAGCCGGCCGACGACCCCACCGGCGAACGGCATCCCGGCTGTGCCCGTGGCCGGCTGAACGACCTCCGTGACGATCAGCGGGGTCACGTCGACGCCGACGAGCGACCCCGCTGACTCATGCGGCCCCCGTGACGAACTCCCGGATCCGCGGGAGAACCGCCGGATCGATCCCGTGCCCGCCGTCGTGCGGGCTCCAGCACCGTCCCGCGGGGCGACAGCACCGGGGCATGGAGGGTCCGGCCCGTCGCGGCGTCCCTCATGACGACTCCACGGGCGCGTCGACCCGCAGCGGCGGCAGCGCTGCCGCGATCTGCTCCCGGCTGGGCTCCAGCCACGGCGGCAGCTTCAACGACCGCCCCAGCTCCAGCAGCGGCTCGTCGACCGTGAAACCCGGCTGGTCGGTCGCGATCTCCAGCAACACTCCCCCGGGCTCATGGAAGTAGATGGAGGTGAAGTACTGGCGGTCGATGATCTCGGTGACGCGCAGTCCCGCCTCGACGAGCTCCTGGCGCCAGCGGGCCTGCGTGGCCTGGTCGGAGGCGCGGAAGGCGATGTGGTGCACGGTTCCGCCCGCCTGCAGCCCACGCGGGCGCGAGTCGGCGGCCACGTCGACCACCGCGCCGGCGCCACCCGCCCCCATCGCGAAGCGCGCGCGGTCGCCGTCCTCGCCCTGCAGCCGCATCCCGAGCGTCGTCGAGAGCAGCTCCGCGGTCGCCTCCGGCAGCCGCTCGGACATGGTCACCGAGTGCAGTCCCCGTACCGCCTGCTCGGCCGGCACGCCCGCGACGCCGTCCCAGCCCGAGCGGGCGTCTCCCGTAGCCGCGACGAGGTCGATCACCATCCCGTCGGGGTCGCGCAGGGTCAGCACCTCCTCGCCGTCGCGCGTGCGCGGGCCGTCGAGCTCGAGCCCGAGACCGGTGAGGTGCCGCTGCCACCAGCCCATCGACTCCGGCGGCACGCTGAACGCGGTGGCCGTGGTCAGGCCGCTGCCCTGGCGTCCCGAGGGCACATCGCGCCACGGGAAGAAGGTCAAGATCGTGGACGGCGTGCCCTGCGTGTCTCCGTAGTACAGGTGGTACGTGTCGGGTGCGTCGAAGTTGACCGTCTGCTTGACCAGTCGCAGACCCAGGACCCGGGTGTAGAAGTCCACGTTCCGTTGCGGGTCCGACGCGATCGCGGTGACGTGGTGCAGTCCGTGCGGAGCGATGTCGCTCATCCTCGTTCTCCCCTCAGTGTCGGCATGATAGTTGCTAAAGCAAGCAGATGCCATTGTTCCGGATGCACGTTGAACTCCACTTCGGGGCGAGCGCCTGGCAGAGTTCGCGCTGTGGACGCTCCCTCCCTCGACCTGGCCGCCGACCTCGTTGGTGGCTGGCTGCAGCTGCCCGGTTCCGCCTCCGCCGAGCTCATGGGCTCGGTGGGGTTCGACTTCGTCTGCGTGGACCAGCAGCACGGCCTGATCGGGGACGACGCCCTGCTTCCGATGGCCCAGGCGCTGGCCGCGACCGGCACGCCGGTCGTGGTGCGCGTCACCGGCAACGAGCCGAGCGCGATCGGCCGGGCTCTGGACCGCGGCGCAGCCGGCGTGATCGTGCCGCTGGTCGACACCGCGCAGGACGCGGCCAAGGCCGTCGCCGCGTGCCACTACCCGCCACGGGGCGGCCGCAGCTACGGCCCGACGCGCCGGGCCTGGTCGCCCGGCGGGCCGGACCCGCAGTGCATCGTGATGGTCGAGACCCTCGCAGCGGTCGAAGCGCTGCCCGACATCGTTGCGGTCGAGGGGCTGGACGCGGTGTTCGTCGGGCCGTCGGATCTGGCCCTGAGCGCCGGCCTGCCGCTGGGCGCCCAGTACGACGATCCCGGATTCCAGCGCCTCCTGCACGAGATCGTCGACCGGTGCCGGAGCCGCGACCTCCCGGTGGGCATCTACTCCGCCTCTCCCGCGCACGTCCATCGCTTCCGTGAGCTCGGGTTCACCTTCTTCACGCTCCTGTCCGAGGCGGCGATTCTCCGGGCGGCGGCCGTGGCGCACCTGGCGAACGCTCGCGCCGGTGGCGTTACGCTGTAAATCTGTAATCGACCAGGAGCGTTGCCGTGTCCGACCCCGTCCCCACGCTCTACGACTGGTGTGGCGGTTCCGCTGCACTGCACCGGTTGACCGAGGTGTTCTACGACCGGGTCCTCGCCGACGCCGTGCTCGAGCCGGTGTTCCGGCACATGGGCGCCGACCACCGCGACCACGTCGCCCGCTGGCTCGGCGAGGTGTTCGGCGGCCCCACGGACTACAGCGACCAGCTCGGCGGCTACCCGGCGATGCTGCAGCACCATCTCGGCCTCGGGATCACCGAGGAGCAGCGGGCCCGGTGGGCGTCACTCATCGCCACGAGCGCCGACGAGGCCGGCCTGCCTGACGACCCCGAGTTCCGCTCCGCATTCGTCGCCTACGTGGAGTGGGGCACCCGGATCGCCCGCGCCAACTCGGCGCCCGGCGCCACTCCCCCCGAGCGCGCACCCACACCGCGGTGGGGCTGGGGCGAGGCCTCTCCTTACTCCGGCTGATCCGATCCGTCCGAGCGCGGGGGCAGGACGCAGAACTCGTTGCCCTCGGGGTCGGTGAGCACCACCCACGGGAGCTCGGGCTCGTCCGAGACGCGCGTGGCGCCCAGCCCCACCAGCCGCTCGACCTCGGCCTCCTGCGAGCCCGTCACCGGTGCGACGTCGAGGTGCAGGCGGTTCTTCCCCGCCTTGCGCTCGGGAACCGGTTGGAAGAGCAGCAACGGCCCGCTGCCCGTGCCGATCTGGACGTACTCGACCTCGTGGGCGTCCCGCCACCGGCCGAGCACCTCGGCGCCGAGCGCGGCGCACCAGAACCCGGCACACCGCTCGGCGTCGAGGCAGTCGACCGCGACGGCGACCAGCTCGCTCCGCATCGACGGATCCTCCCACCGCCGGTGCTCGCG
Source organism: Pseudonocardia sp. (assembly GCA_025465235.1). Classification (GTDB taxonomy): domain Bacteria; phylum Actinomycetota; class Actinomycetes; order Mycobacteriales; family Pseudonocardiaceae; genus Pseudonocardia. The sequence continues at coordinate 2,204 of JAODNO010000703.1, read as the reverse complement.
CAGCAGCGCTGATCAGCCGTCCCCAACCACGCTTTTCGGGAACTCGCAGTTTCTCGTCAATAGAGTTTACTGTCCACTTACCTTGATCCGACCGATAGGTAACCTGTCGCCCCCTAGTGTCCGACGCATCGTGGCTTGGCTCACCTGCCTGCTCCCCATCCCCTCGTCACGAGTGGATCCCCGTCCACCCGATCTGCCACCCGCGGCGAACGGACCGAGAAAGAGCTGATGACTTCACAACACGCCCTCGCGCCGAGCCGCCAACTCCTCAGCAAAGTCCCAGAAGTCACTATCTACTTCTGGATCATCAAAGTGCTCTGCACGACCGTCGGCGAATCGGCCGCCGACTTCCTCAACGTCAACCTGAACTTCGGCCTGACCGGTGTGTCCGTCGTCACCGGCGCCCTGCTCGTCGTCGCTCTGGTCTTCCAATTCCGCGCGGTTCGGTACATGCCGGGCAGGTACTGGCTGACGGTGGCGCTCGTGAGCGTCTTCGGCACATTGGTGACCGACAACCTCACGGACAACGTCGGCCTGCCACTCGAAGCGAGCACCCTGATCTTCGGCGTTCTTCTCGCTCTCACCTTCCTCGTGTGGTACCAGACCGAGAGGTCGCTCTCCATCCATTCCATCCTCACCAGGCGGCGGGAGGCGTTCTACTGGCTGGCGATTCTCTTCACCTTCGCGCTCGGTACGGCAACCGGTGATCTCATGGCCGAGGTGCTCGGGCTCGGCTACCTGGTGACGGGAATCATCGTGGCCTCGATGGTCGCCATCACTGCGGTCGCGTGGCGATTCGGACTCAACTCGGTTCTCGCCTTCTGGGTCATCTACATCCTGACCCGCCCGCTCGGCGCGTCGATCGGTGACTTCCTCTCCCAGCCATTGAGCCAGGGTGGGCTGGGCCTGGGCGCGACGGTGACCAGCCTGATCTTCGTGGTCGGCATTCTCGGCATCGTCACCTACCTCGCGGTGACGAAGGCCGATGTCATCCCGAGCGACGCTGCCATCGACCGCCACGCGGCCTCGGAACGGGGAGGCTTGTGGCAGACGGTCGCCGTGGTGGCGCTCGTCCTCATCGCCGGAGGGGCGGGCTACTCCGTGCGGAAGTCGTCGCTTCAAGCCGACACGCCGGAACCGGCCGCCGCCGTGCGGTCGGTCCCCGGCGTAAGCCAGACCGGCTCGGGTACTGCCTTGCAGTCGGTCCCCGGCGGCATCCAGACAGCACAGCTCTCGCCCCTCGGCGACCTCTCGAGCTTCCGGATAATCACCCAGGACACGCTGAATTTCCTGAACGGCGGCGACCAGTCCGGCGCCACGGCCCGCGTCGATGATCTCGAAACCGGGTGGGACAACGCGGAAGCGCGCCTGAAGCCGAAGGACAAGGCCGCGTGGACCGAGATCGACGGCAAGATCGACACGGTGCTGCGTGCGCTCCGGGCAACGAGTCCGAACTCGAACAGCGAGAAGACCGCGCTCACCGCACTGCTCGCCTCACTCCGTTAGCTAATCGTTCCGCCTGTGCCCGTCAGGGTCGCCTCGCATGCCGCACCAACCGATTGAACAGGACTTACGGCCGAGGGAAAGGAGCTATGAAATGGGCTTCAAGATAAACCATGAGATCAATCACGAGTTCGCGGTACGGGACGCCGTGGCCGCGACGCGGGACGCGGCGAAGGCGGTAGTCGGTGCCAGCCAACGGCTAGAACACGCGGTCATCGCCGCGCGACTGGCGGGTGGCGTCTCGTGGACCAGCATCGCCGCCGCGGCTGGTATCACCTGGCAGGCCGCGCTCGAGCGGTGGGAGCGGGCGGTGAGCGAGGCCGAGGTCGACCACGCCACCCGCGAAGCCATGCTCGAAGAACTAGCTTAGTGACCACCGACCACCGACCACAGACCGCCGAAACCCGGCTGTGGACCGGCTCCAGGGAAAGAGACCCGCGGCATTCAGTGGCAAATACTCGGGTTAACACTCGACGGCTGGAGACACACTGGTCGCGGCCGCGGCCGCAACATCAATCAGCGGTAGCGCGCACCGGCGCGGGGAGCTCACTCCGGCGGCCGCGATGAGGACGGTGCCGATCTCCCCGGGGCAAGCGCTGAATCCGCCACCCGATCCGACCGGATTGCGGTCGCGGTCGTACCCGCGGATGGTCGCGCCGCTACTGTCCGCACCGACAGACCGGATACGCGACGCATTCGAT
>JAODNO010000689.1 GCA_025465235.1 Pseudonocardia sp. | reverse complement strand
GCTGGACTTCGTCGACGTCGTGGTGCACGTCCAGCACACCGAGGAGCGCGGGTTCTACGGGCTCGACCGGCTGTGGAAGGACTGCCCACGGGTGGCGTTCCCCGAGGCCGAGGTTGAGGCCGTTCCGGATGGGTCGGGGCCGATGGGTGTCGACGGGGACGGGGCCGGGTGAGCCTGCAGCGGCTGGTCCTGCTCCGGCACGGCCAGACCGACTACAACGTTGCCGGGCGGATGCAGGGCCATCTCGACTCGGTGCTCACCGAGACGGGGTTGGCCCAGGCCGCCGCCGTCGCACCCGAGATCGCCCGCTTCGCCCCCGACCGGCTGATCAGCTCCGACCTGCGGCGTGCGGTGGACACTGCCGACATCGTCGGAGCCGCCAGCGGTCAGCCCATCAAGCTCGACGCCCGGCTGCGCGAGACGCACCTCGGGGAGTGGCAGGGCTGCTCGGTGGCGGAGATCGAGCAGGCATGGCCCGGCGCGATCGCCGCGTGGCGCTCCGATCCCGCCTGGACGCCGCCGGGCGGCGAGTCGCGCATCGACGTGGTCCGGCGTTCGCAACCGGTGGTCGACGAGTTGGACGAGGAGTTCGCGACGGCTCGGGACGGCACCGTCGTGCTCGTCGCGCACGGCGGGCTGATCGCGGGCCTGGTCAGCGGACTGCTGGCGCTGCCCACATCGGCGTGGCCGTCGATCGGCGGTATCGGCAACTGCCACTGGGCAGCGCTCGCCCGCCGCACCGACCACCCGCGCTGGAGGTTGGTCGGCTACAACGTCGGCACGTGGTGAACGACGCGGCCGGCGCTGCCCCGCACGGCGTGCTCGGTCCCGCCGACCCGTCGGTCGGGGTGGCGCGGCCGCTGCTGTCGATCGGCGGTACGGCGTGCCGGACGTAGATCAGGTGGGCGGGCCCACCCTGCTCGTATTCGCCGACTCGCTCGCCTTCCACGGTCCCGAGCGGGCCGAACCCGCCGACGAGCCCAGGCTGTGGCCGAACGTGGCCGCGGCCGCGCTCGGCGGTCACGCGGAGCTGGTCGCCGGGATCGGGTGGACGGCCCGGCATGCCTGGCACGCACTCACCCACGATCCGCGGGTGTGGGCGCTCATGCCCACCGTCGACGCGCTGGTGCTCGGCGTGGGCGGGATGGACACCCTCCCCTCCCCGCTGCCCACCGCGGTGCGCGAGCTGATCCCGGCGCTGCGACCCGACGGACTGCGCCGAGCGGTGCGGGCCGGGTACCTCCGGGCCCAGCCTCCGCTCGCCCGCACGTTGGCCTCGGTGGTGCCCGGTGGCGGCCCGGTTGCGCTCCCGCCGCGGCTGACGGTGCGCTATCTGGAGCGGTGCCGGCGGGCCGTTCTCGCGCTCCGGCCGGGGATCCCGGTCGTCGCGGTGCTGCCGCCCGTGCACCGCGCCGCCGTCTACGGGTCGGTGCACGCGGGCCGCGCCGCGGCCGAGTACGCCACCCGTGCCTGGGCGCGCGGGTGCGGTGCTGCCCTGCTCGACCTCAGGGCGCTCGTCGGCGAGCACGTGCTCGGTGGCCACGGCAACCCCGACGGCATGCACTGGGGATGGCAGGCGCACGCGGCGGTCGGGGCGGCGTGCGCGGAGTTGCTGCACCCGACGGTGAAGCGCTGACGGCCGTCCCTGCCTTAGGGTGCGTCGTCGTGCCCGTCGCCGTCGTGACCGACTCCACCGCGTACCTGCCCGCCGGGGTGGCGGAGGAGCGCCAGATCCGCGTGGTGCCGCTGGAGGTCCGGCTGGGGCAGCGCGTGGGCCGCGAGGGGTGCGACATCGGCATCGCCGAGCTGTCCGCCGCGCTCGCCGACCGCCACCTCGACGTGCAGACCTCGCGACCCACCCCCGCCCAGTTCGCCGCGTGCTACAGCGGCGCGCTCGACGCCGGCGCGGACTGCGTCGTCTCGGTGCACCTGTCCCGCGAGCTCTCCGGAACGTGGGAGGCGGCGCGCATGGCGGCGGAGGAGGTCGGCCCGGATCGGATCCGGATCGTCGACTCGCGCGCGGCCGGGATGGGCCTCGGGTACGCGGTGCTGGCCGCGGCCGATGCGGCGGACGCAGGTGGCGACGGCGGCGCAGTGGAGGAGGCCGCGGCCGACGTCGCGAGCCGGTGCCGGGTCTTCTTCTCGGTGGACACCCTCGAGCGCCTGCGCCGCGGCGGCCGGATCGGAGCGGCGGCGGCGCTGGTGGGCACCGCGCTGGCAGTCAAGCCGCTGCTGCACGTCGCGCACGGCCGGATCGTGCCGCTCGAGAAGGTGCGCACCACCGCCCGGGCGACGCAGCGGCTGGTGGAGCTGGCCGTCCGGGCGGCGGGCGACGGGCCGGTCGACCTCGCGGTGCATCACCTGGGGGCGGCTGCCCGCGCGGAGGACGTGGCCACGCTGCTGCGGGAGCGCCTGCCCGCAGCGACGCGGTTGCTCGTCTCGGAGGTCGGCGCCGTGATCGGCGCGCACGTCGGGTTGGGACTGCTCGGCGTCGTGGTCGTGCCGAAGCGCTGATCCGCGAGCACCCACCACCGCCAACGCTCTGCCCGGCATCGGGAGGGCGCCCGCCCCGGACAACACTGAGCGCGGCCCCGGTGGCTATCACCCACCGGGGCCGCGCTACTTACTCCACTCCTCCCGCACCCGCGCGCCTATCTCCACCTGCCGTTGGGGGCGGCGGCGACTTCCGGGTCACATGTCATTGCTCCTGCGGGCCGCCCTGGTGATCGACGTCGCCCGCCGGGTCGGCATGGCCACCCGGACCGTCAGGCCCGTCGGCTGCCTCACCTGCAGGCTCCGGCGACGTCCCGTCCGGATTCGCCGTCGATGAGGTCACCGGCGATTGGGCCCCGGCTACCGGGGCCGTCGCGGCGTAGGCGACCCCGACCCCGCCCAGAGCCAGTGCACCTGCCGCTCCGGTGGCGAGCAATGCGATCTTGACCTTCATGTCCTGATCTCCTTCGTCGTGCGCAGCAACGCGAACAACAGCGAGACTGCCCACCACAAGATGAGGTGGCGATGTAGCGCGGGTGATAACGCGCTCCGGCGGCCGGTAGGCGAGTTGTCCCCATCGTGGGGTGGTTGTCCACAGGTTCTCTTGTCGCCGCCGCTGTGGTCTGTCCCGGACCTAGCGTCGAGGCGTGGCGCCACCCGACCCTCCATCCCGGCCCGGACGGCTGGCCTCGGTGCTCCCGGCGGGAGGTTCCGGTGGGATCGGGCCCGGTGGTGTCTGGCCGCCTGCAGCGTGCGGCGCACGGGCGGTCGACCAGCCCACGCGGCCTATTCCACCACCCGTGCCCGACGAGGAGCACCCTCCGCCGGCCGGCCGGCGGCCTGGCGACGTACTGCGCCGGCTGATGCCCGCGGCGTGGCGAGAGGCACGGGTCGACCCCGGACGCCCGGGGGCCACCGCGCTGGCGCTGGTGGCGGCAGCGGCTGCCGTCGTGGCGGCCATCGGGGTCTGGACGGAGCGGCCACGCGCGGAACCCGTCGGCGGGTTGCCCGCGGTGGCGGTGGTCGCCGAGCCCACCGCCACCGGGGTGCCCGAGCCGAGCAGCGCGCCTGCTCCCGTCCCGGCCGGCGGGCCGAGCCCCGCGTCGAGCCCGGGGCAACCGGCCGTGCCGCTCGTCGTCAGTGTCTCGGGAAGAGTCCAGCACCCCGGGCTCGTCGAGGTTCCGGGGGGCGCCAGGGTGGCGGACGTCCTGGAGGCTGCGGGTGGCGCCCTTCCCGGCACTGATCTCGCCGGGCTCAACCTCGCCCGCCGCGTGGTCGACGGCGAGCAGGTCGCCGTCGCGGTTCCGCCCGCTCCGGACGCCGCGCCCGGCGCGGTGGGTGGGGCCCGCGACCCGGGCCCCACCGGGCCGGGCACTGCGGCGGGTCCCGGTGCGCCGCCCGGCCGGGTCGACCTCAACTTGGCCACACCCGATCAGCTCGACGCCCTGCCGGGAGTCGGCCCGGTCACCGCCCAGCGCATTCTGGAGTGGCGCACGCGCAACGGCCGGTTCGCCCGCGTGGAGCAGCTGCGGGAGATCGAGGGCATCGGTGAGCGCCGGTTCGGGCAGCTGCGTGAGCTGGTCAGGGTCTGATGCGCCGCCGGGATCCCGCCGAGCCCCGACGTCCGCCCGACCTCCGGCTGGTGCCCGCCGCGTTGGCGGTCTGGGCCGTCGTGCTGCTCGGGATCGCGTGGGGCGCCGTCGCCGCGGTGTGCGCGGCAGTGCTCGCCCTGGCCACAGTCGTGGCGGTCCGGGGCAGGTCGTGCGCCCCGGCGATCCTGGCCACCGCGGGCTGCGCCGCAGCGGCTGGTCTGGTGGTCACGGCGCACATGCTGCTCCTCGTCCAGCACCCGATGCGGGAGCCCGCCGAGCGCGGGGCCGCCGCGACCCTGCGGGTCGTGCTGCGCGACGACCCACGGCCGATCCGCAGTGAGGCGTACGGCTCCCGTCCCGGCACCGCGGCGCAGGTCCTGGTTCCGTCGGTACTGGCGAGGGTGCAGGTCGACGACGGCCGGTGGAGCGCGGGAGGCCGGGTGCTGCTGATCGCGCCTGCCGAGGGATGGTCCGGGTTGCTCCCGGGTCAGACCATCACCGCGGAGGGCCTGCTGGCGCCGGCCGGGCGGCCCGACCTCACTGTCGCGGTGCTGCGCGTGCGGGGCCCGCCCCACGAGGTCGAGGCGGCCCCGTGGTGGCAGGACGCGGCAGGCGGGCTGCGTGCGGGTCTGCGTGCGGCTGCAGGTGTGCTGCCAGCGGCATCGGCCGGGTTGCTGCCCGGGCTGGCGGTCGGCGACACCGCCGGGCTCACCCCCGAGGTCGAGGCCGACTTCCGGGCGGCCGGACTCACGCACCTGCTGGCGGTCTCGGGGGCCAACCTCGCCATCGTCGGTGGCGCTGTGCTGGCCCTGCTCCGGCTGCTGCGGGCCGACCCCCGGCTCGCCGCTGCGCTGAGCGCTGCCGCAGTCGTCGGGTTCGTGGTGCTCGCGCGGCCGTCGCCGAGCGTGGTACGGGCGGCCGTGATGGGCGCGGTGGTGCTGCTCGCGTTGGCGCTCGGACGTGGGCGGTCCGCACTCCCGGCCCTGGCTGCGGCAGTGCTGGTGCTGCTGCTTGCGGATCCGGCGTTGGCCGTCGACCCGGGGTTCGCGCTGTCCGTGCTGGCCACCGCGGCCCTGGTGCTCCTCGCCCCGTCCTGGGCCGACGCATTGTGTCGCCGGGGTGTGCCGGCCTGGGCCGCGGAGGCGCTCGCCGTGCCGGCCGCGGCGTTCCTGGTCACAGCGCCGCTGGTGGCCGGGATCAGCGGGGAGGTGAGCCCGATCGCGGTGCTCGCGAACCTGCTCGCCGTGCCCGCGGTCGCACCCGCCACCGTGCTCGGGGTGCTCGCCGCGGTGCTCTCACCGTTGGGTGCACCGTTGGCGCAGGCCTGTGCCTGGGCGGCTGCACCTGCTGTGGGGTGGCTCGTGCAGGTCGCCGACAGGTCAGCGGCCGTGCCGGGGGCCGCGCTGCCGTGGCCCGACGGTCTCCTGGGTGCCGCACTGCTCGGCGCACTGGTGCTCGCCCTGCTCGTGCTGGGCCGGTCGCCACGGTCCCGGGCCGTGCTGCTCGCGGTGTTGCTGGGGCTGGCGCTGGTGCTGGTGCCCACGCGGCTCGTACCGCCCGGGTGGCCGCCTGCCGGGTGGGCCATGGTCGCCTGTGACGTCGGGCAGGGCGACGCGGTGGTGCTGGCCACCGGCCGTGTCCGGGCTGGGTCGTGCTGATCGATGCCGGCCCCGACGACGGCCCGGTCGACGCGTGCCTCGACCGGCTCGGAGTGCAGGGCATCGCCATGGTCGTGCTGAGCCACCTGCATGCCGACCACGTCGGTGGGCTGGCGGGAGCCATGCGGGACCGTGCGGTGGGCGCGGTGGCCGTCGGTCCGGTCCGTGAGCCGACGTGGGCGCTGCAGGCGGTGGCGCGCAGTGCCGCAGAGGCGGGTGCACCGCTGGTGGGGCTCGCCACCGGTCGGCGCCTGCTGTGGCCGGCACTCACCCTGGATGTGCTCGGGCCGCAGCGCCCGGCGGGCCACGTCGACCCGGACGACGGCACGGCGGTCAACGACGGCTCGCTCGTGCTGCGGGCCGTCACCCCGGCGGTCACCGCGCTGCTCACCGGCGACGTCGAGCTCGCAGCCCAGGCCGATCTGCTGATATCCGGGGCGGACCTGCGTGCCGACGTGCTGAAGATGCCGCACCACGGCTCCCGCTACACATCTCGGGGCTTCCTCAACGCGGTGCAGGCGCGTGCGGTGCTGGTGAGTGTCGGTGCGGGCAACCGCTACCGGCACCCCGACCCGGGCCTGCTCGGCGCGCTCGAACGGTCGGGGGTCGCGGTGCGGCGCACCGACACGGGCGGCGACGTCGCGGTGGCCGTTGACGGGCGCCCGGGATCAGAGCTGGAGGTGGTCACGCGCGGGAGCCCGCTGCCGGCCCCGGGGCGGCGAGGGGTGCGTGCTCCCGCGGGCGTGCGCGCAGGTGAACCAGCCTCCGTCCGGCGCAAGCGGACGGCTCGGATGTCCCGGGTTCGCCGGCTCAGATCCCGCGGGCGGCCAGTGCCTCGCGCACGGCCTTGCTGGTGGAGGGCACCGTGGCCGACGGGCCGATCTGGCCTGCCACCGCGTCGAGGGTCTTGAGGCCGTCGCCGGTGATCAGCAGCACCGTCTCGGCATCCGGGTCGAGCTTCCCTGCCTCGATGAGCTTCTTCGCCGTGGCGACCGTCACCCCGCCTGCGGTCTCGGCGAAGACACCCTCGGTGCGGGCGAGCAGCCGGATGCCGTCCACCACCTCGGCGTCGCTGACGTGCGCCACCGCGCCCCCGGTACGCCGGACCGTGTCGAGGACATAGGGTCCGTCGGCCGGGTTGCCGATCGCGAGCGAGCGGGCGATCGTGTCGGGGCGGACCGGCTGCACGACGTCGTGGCCGTCCTCGAAGGCCTTCGCCACGGGGGAGCAGCCGGTGGCCTGTGCCCCGAACACCCGGTACGGCGTGGGCTCCACCAGTCCCAGCGATCCGAGCTCGGTGAAGCCCTTGTCGACCTTGGTCAGCTGCGACCCCGACGCGACGGGCACGACGATCTGCTCGGGGAGGCGCCAGCCGAGCTGCTCAGCCACCTCGTAGCCGAGGGTCTTGGAGCCCTCGGCGTAGTACGGCCGGACGTTGACGTTGACGAACGCCCAGTCCTCGTGCTCGGCGGCGAGCTCGGTGGCCAGCCGGTTGACGTCGTCGTAGTTACCGTCCACTGCGATCAGCGTGCCGTCGTACACGGCGGTGGTGAGCACCTTGGCCTGCTCGAGGGAGGACGGGATCAGCACGATGGAGTCCCAGCCTGCCCGGGCGGCGGCGGCGGCCACGGCGTTGGCGAGGTTGCCCGTTGAGGGGCACGCGAGCACTGAGAACCCGAGCTCACGGGCGGCGGCGAGCGCCACGGCCACCACGCGGTCCTTGAACGAGTGGGTCGGGTTGCCGGTGTCGTCCTTGACCCAGAGGTTGCGCAGGCCCAACGCGGCGCCCAGGCGGTCGGCCTTGATCAGGCGGGTGAGCCCTGGATCGGTGTTGGGGTGCTCCCGGACTGTGGACGGCACGGGGAGCAGCTGCTGGTAACGCCAGATCGACTTCGGCCCGGCCTCGATCGACTCGCGCGTGACGGTGCCGAAGTCGTAGGCGACCTCGAGGGGCCCGAAGCACTGCGGGCAGGCGAACTCGGCGGCCAGCGGGATCTGGTGGCCACACTCGCGACAGGACAAGGCGCGCGCAGGCCCGAGGTCGTAGGACGTGGACGCCGAGACGTCGGCAGTAAGGGTCATTGAAGATCTCCTCATCTTCCCCGCGCTGTGCGGGTCGGAATTGGCACCGTGATCGAGGCGCGTGACGTGCGCTTCGCCGGTTGCCGGGGCTTCAACGGGCCGTTCCCTCTGCCCCTCTGGATGAGCCATGTTCAGTTGTGCCGCGGCGCAGGGGCCTGCGGATGACCTTCACGTTACGGCACCGGTGGCCGCGAACCCAAACTCTGCTGATGATCTGGGAGCCGGGTCACGCGATGTCGGTGCTGTGCGCGAGCATGGAGGGCGTGTCCGCGTCACCTCCGCCCGCGCCCCTGCGCCTCGTCCTCGGTGAGGAGGAGCTGCTGGTCGAGCGCGCGGTCGAGCAGATCGTCGCGGAGGTCAGGGTGGTCGAGCCGGGCGCCGAGCTGCGCCGGTACCGGGCCGCCGAGCTGAGTCCGGTCAACCTGGCCGAGAACCTCAGCCCGTCGCTGTTCGCCGAGGGCCGGGTGATCGTCCTGCAGGCCGCGCACGAGGTCGGCAAGGAGCTCGCCACAGCCATCGTCGAGCAGTCCGCCGATCCGGCCGAGGGCATCGTGCTGGTCGTGCTGCACGCGGGGGGCGCGCGCAACAAGGCGCTGGCCGACGCGCTGCGCAAGGGCGGCGCCGTCGTCACCACGTGCAACCGGATCACTCGCTTCGAGGAGCGGTCCGACTTCGTGCGCGCCGAGGTGCGCCGGGCAGGCGGGCGGATCGCGCCGGACGCGGTGGGCGTCCTGATCGAGGCCGTCGGATCCGACCTGCGGGAGCTGGCCGCCGCGACGAACCAGCTGGTCGCCGACACCGGTGGCACCGTTGACGAACGGGCGGTGCGCCGCTACCACCGGGGGCGCGCGGAGGCGTCCGGGTTCGCGGTGGCCGACAAGGCCATGGCAGGCGACCGGCCCGGGGCGCTCGAGGCGCTGCGATGGGCGCTCGTGCTCGGTGTGGCGCCGGTTCTGGTGGCCGATGCGCTGGCCGACGGGCTGCGCACGCTGGCCAGGGTGGGTGCAGCGGGTCGGGGCGACCCGAACCGGCTCGGGGGAACACTCGGGATGCCGCCGTGGAAGGTGCGCAAGGCACAGGCACAGGTACGGGCCTGGCGGCCGGAGTCCCTCGCGGTCGCGTTCGACGCCGCCGCCCAGGTGAACGCCGACGTCAAGGGTGCGGCTGCCGACCCTGGCTACGCGCTGGAGCGGGCGGTGCTGCGGATCTGCGCGGCGCGCGAGTCACGCTGAGCTCACGTGCGGAGTGACGCCGGGCAGGCACTGCCTGACACCAAGCACACCCGGAGACAGCGCAACGGCGCTGCCCCGGAGGGGCAGCGCCGTCAGGGCCGTATGTGAAGCCGGATCAGAGCGCGGCGACGCGCTTGGACAGCGACGACTTGCGGTTCGCGGCCTGGTTCTTGTGGATGACGCCCTTGCTGGCCGCCTTGTCCAGCGCCCGGGACGCGGCACGCTGCAGCTCGGTGGCCTTCTCGGTGTCGCCGGCCTCCGCAGCCTCGCGGAAACGCCGCACGGCCGTGCGGACGGCGGACTTGACCGACTTGTTGCGCTGACGGCGCTTCTCGTTGGTCTTGACCCGCTTGATCTGGGACTTGATGTTGGCCACGCGAATGCCTCGAGTTCTTCTTCGCCTTGTTCCGGTCCGCACCGGCGGCGGGGGATGCTGCGTTCACGCCGGGCGCTCAGCGGTCAATGCTACAGGCCGAAGAGGACCGGGCGTTAATCGGCCCGGTTGCCGGGCGCCGTGGCATGCAAAGGTGGTCACGTGACAGTGGTTCTGGTGCATGGCAATCCTGAGACCGCGGCGGTGTGGGACCTGCTGAGTGAGCGCCTCGGCGCCCTCGGCTACGACGACCAGGTGCGGCTGTCGCCGCCCGGTTTCGGTGCCCCGGTCCCGGAGGGTTGGACGGCAACGGTCGACGAGTACCGCGACTGGTTGGTGGCTGAGCTGGAGGCTATCGGGCGCCCGGTCGACCTGGTAGGCCACGACTGGGGCGGCGGGCACGTGCTCAACGTGGCGATGAACCGTCCTGACCTGCTCCGCAGCTGGTGCTCCGACATCGTCGGGGTCTACGACCCGGAGTACGTGTGGCACGAGCTCGCGCAGGGCTGGCAGACCCCCCGGGTCGGTGAGGCGGCGATCGCGCAGCGCCTGGCCATCCCGGTGGAGCGGGCCGCGGCTGCCCTGGCAGACCGCGGCATGACTCCCGCGGTGGCGGAGCGCGTCGCGGCGGGTTTCGACGCTGCGATGGGGGAGTGCATCCTCGCGCTCTACCGCTCCGCCGCGCAGCCGGTGATGGCCGAGCTCGGTACCCGGCTGGAGGCCGCAGCCGCGCGCCCCGGGCTCGCGCTGCTCCCGACGGAGGATCACTTCGTGGGTACCGACGAGCAACGCCGTCGCGCCGCGGCCCGCGCAGGCGCTCGCCTCGAGGTGCTCGACGGGCTCGGACACTGGTGGATGACCCAGGACCCCGATCGAGGCGCGGTGGCGCTCACGCGGTTCTGGGACTCGTTGTGACGTCCTGGCGGCCGACCACGTCCCGCGATGGCGCGGCAACGGGGTCGTGAGTGGAAACGAGTGGCCCTGCACTCGTATCCGCGCACGGGCCGCTGATCACCGTGTTGCCGCCCGAGTGCTTCGCCCGGTACATAGCGGCGTCGGCGGCCGCCAGCGCCGCAGCGGGCTCGCTGTCGAGCGAAGCGCGGACCACGCCGACGGACATCGTGACGCCGGCTGCGACGTCCGCGGGTAGCGCCGCCACGGCGTCAGCGGCCCGCTGCAACGCCGCGCGCGCCTCCGCGAGCGGGGTGGCCGGCATGACCACGACGAACTCGTCGCCGCCGTATCTGGCCACCAGATCCTCAGAACGCAGGATCGTGCGCAGGCACGTCGCCACCTCGCGGAGGACGGTGTCGCCTGCGGCGTGCGAACGCGCGTCGTTGACGTACTTGAAGCCGTCGAGGTCGATCAGCGCGACGGCGCACGGCTGGCAGGCCGACGACGTGGTCACCTCTACGAGGCGCAGGTCGAGCGCCCGCCGGTTCGGCAGGCCGGTGAGCGGGTCCTGCATGGCCTGGGCCGTGACGGCGCCGTGCTCGCGGGTCAGCCGGTGGTGCTCGGAGTGGCTGCGCAGTGCTGTGAGCCGCGCCTCGCGCAGCGCCCACAGCTCGTACTCGAGAGCCGAGGTGTATCTCGCGAGCGCATCGGACCGCCGGAGTGCTCCACGGGCGAGGTCGTCGATCCTGGCGAACTCCCGGTGCAGGGCGAGGGCGAGGCCGCCCGATGTGTCGGCCTGCAGCTCACGCTGCAACGGGGCGAGGGACGCCGCCGCGTCGCCGGGCCGGCCCGCGGCGAGCAGGCAGCGCGCGGTGGCGATGGCGAGCATCATCCGGTCATCGGGGAAATGCGCCATCGGCGTCAACCGGGCCAGCATCTGGAGGTGTTCGGGTCCCGGCTGGTTCAGCGCGTATGCGGCCCCGATGATCGAGCACTCCTCGACGGCCGGCGGTCCGCCTTCGGGACGGCCGTGCGCGGGCCCCCAGAGCAGCGCGGCGGCGTGCGCGGTCTGCGCGGCGCCGACGAACCGGGTGGCGGCCGCCGCGTCGCGTCCACCGCGCTCGAGACGAAACGCCCAGGACAGCTGCAACCGGACGCGGTTGAGCTGGTGCACCAGACGGTCCATCGTGGACGCGCAGGTCTCGGACACGGCGATCGCCCGCTGTGACACCTCGTCCGCCAGCTCGTGTGAGCCGAGCTTGAGCAGGACGAGCACCAGTCCGTTGAGACTCCGGGCGAGCAGCCGGGACCATTCGACCGGGTCCTCGCCGGGGCCGGGGGAGGTGAGGTCGGTGAGGATGGCGTGCGCGGCGGCGGTGTCGGCGAGCGCGTTCTCCACCTTCCCGAACATGGCCGTGCGGTGCGCGCGGAGGGTGGCGGCCTCGCCGAGCCTGCGGGGGTCGTCGTCGAGCTCCGCGAGCTCCATGTACTCCTGGAGCAGCGCCTCGACCTCGGCCTTGACCTCGTCGTCGGGGCGGTCGGGGCGAAGGATGCGCAGCAGGATGCCCATCCGGAGCAGCTCGGAGACGACGACCGACGGGCTGTTGCGGCGGGCGTGGGCGAGCAGGCCGTCGAGGCCCCGTTGCGCGGCACTGCGGCCGTCGGGCGATGCCTGCTGCTGCCAGCGGAACTTGTCGGTGGCGCGGACGACGATCTGCCGGTCGGCCAGCCGCTGCGCATCCTCCGGGCAGCGGCAGCTCGGCTCGCCGGTGACGAGGGAGCAGCCGCTCGGGCGGTTGATCGCGACGGACGAGCGCGATGTCACGGTCGCCCCCCGGGAAGGCCATCGGGCTGCTCGGTCGGTCGTCGCCGGGGCTGGGGTCCCGGCCCGGGGCCCGCGAGATCTCCTCGGGCCCCGCATCTCCACGCGATCTGGTCCATGGTGACACGGGATCCGGCCATATGGGCGGTCGGGTTCGGATCAGTGCGGTCGCCGGTCGGTGCCAACGCCGTGGATCACCAGGTGCGATAGGGCAGGAACTTCCCGTTCAGGGTGATCCGGACGCGGTCGCCCTTCGGGTCGGGCACGCGCACGAGGTCCATCTCGAAGTCGATGGCGGAGACGATGCCGTCGCCGAACTCCTCACGCACCAGCTCGGCGATCGTGCTGCCGTAGACCTGCACCATCTCCTGGAGCCGGTAGACGATGGGCTCGGAGGTGTCGACGACGTCGCGTCCGCGCACCGGTGGCAGGCCCAGCGCGTCGATCACCGAGTCGTCCAGCTCCAGAACGGCCCCGAGCGCGGCGGCCTGCTCCGGGGTGAGGGGGTGCTGCCCGAGCAGGGCGGCGGTGGTCCACTCGGTGGAGCGGTCGATCGTCTTGCCCAAGTCGGCCCAGCGCACCCCGGTCCGGCGTTTGGCGGCCAGCACGGCGGTTGCGGCCTGCTTTCGATCCAGTGGAGCCTGCGGCGTGGTAGTCATGCTGCCGATCCTCACGACTCATGTGTCCACGACGATTCCGGTGCGTGACCAGCGTGTTGCGGAACCATCACGGCAGCTGTGGCCCGGAGCAGGTGCAGTACTAATGGGGATCATGGGAAAGGCTCTGGTACTCGTCCACGAGGCTGTCCCCGGGCGCGGGGAGCAGGAGGTCGGCACGGTCGGCCCCGCCCTCACCGGGCTCGGGCTCGACCCGCTCGTCACAACCCTCGTCGGAGGCGGCCCGGCAGTGCCCGATCTCGCCGAGGTCGCGGTGCTCGTCGTGCTCGGTGCGGCCGAGTCGGCCGCCGACGACACCGTCCCGTGGCTCGGCGCTGAGCTCGATCTGATGCGACGGGCAGTCGCGACCGGCACACCGGTGCTCGGCATCTGCTTCGGTGCGCAGGCGCTGGCCCGCGTGCTCGGGGGCACGGTCGGGCGCGCGCCCCGGTCCGAGCGGGGCTTCGTCGCGCTCGGCAGCGCGGCGCCCGACCTGCTGCCCGCGGGGGAGTGGTTGCAGTTCCACGACGACGCCTTCACCCTGCCGCCGGGCGGGCAGGCGTTGGCGAGCAACGATGTCGGGCTCCAGGCGTTCGCCCACGGTCCCCACCTCGGCGTGCAGTTCCACCCCGAGATCACCCCGGCGGCATTCGCGGCGTGGGTGGGGTCGTGGGAGGAGTCCGGCGTCGCCGAGGTTCTCGCCGCGGAGGTCGACCTGCCCGCCCTGCGGGCCGATCTCGTCGCCCGCTCCGCCGCGACCGAGGACGCCTGCCACGACCTGGTGGCGCGCTTCGCCACCCATGCCGGCGTCCTCGTCCCCTGAGCCAGCTGACCCGTCCGCCTGCCGGAATCCCGCCGATGGGGATCGGGGGTGGGGCTACGGTGGCGCGGTCGACGCCGACGACGTGCGCCTGGCCGCAGCTGCGTGCCGGTCGGCACTGTCGCCCACCCTCGAGCTCGACTGGACCGTGTCGGCAGGCGACCTCAACCTCGCGGTGTGCGAGGTCGTGGCGCACATCGGCGACACGCTGCTGTGGTACGCCGCCGATCTCGCGGCCGGGCCGGTCGAGCTGTCCACGATGGACCTGCGCGTGAGACCGGCCACCCCGCCGAGCCGGCTCCTCGACACCGTCGTCGCCCACGCCGCCGTGCTGACCGCTGTCGTCGCCTCGGCGGCCCCGGGAGCCCGTGGCTGGCACCCCGCGGGGCCGGCCGACGCGTCCGGCTTCGCCGCCATGGCCTGCGACGAGATCCTCGTGCACACTGCCGACGCCGCGACCGGCCTCGGCAGGCCGTTCGTCCCCGACCCGGCGCTCGCCGCGGGCGTACTGCACCGGCTCTTACCGCGGGGGCCGGAGGACGAGGACCCGTGGGCGGCGCTGCTGTGGTGCAACGGCCGAACCGCACTCGGCGACCTCCCGCGGCGCTGCGTGTGGCGCTGGCACTGCGCTCCGCTCGACGAATGGGACGGTCGGCAGCCCGTCGGCTGAGCGCATGGGACGATGGAGCTACCTGCACCTGAATGGAATCGTGAGTGAGCTCGTTCGCCGACAAGACGTTCACCCCGCCGGAGCTGATCCGGAACTTCTGCATCATCGCCCACATCGACCACGGCAAGTCCACCCTGGCCGACCGCATGCTGCAGCTCACCGGTGTGGTGGAGGGCCGCGCGATGCGTGCCCAGTACCTCGACCGGATGGACATCGAGCGCGAGCGCGGCATCACGATCAAGGCACAGAACGTCCGGCTGCCCTGGCAGGTGGGTGAAACCGAGCACGTCCTGCAACTGATCGACACCCCCGGCAACGTCGACATCACCTACGTGGTCTCCCGGGCGCTGGAGGCGTGCGAGGGTGCAATCCTGCTGGTCGACGCCGCGCAGGGCATCGAGGCGCAGACGCTGGCCAACCTGTACCTCGCGCTGGAGAAGGACCTTACGATCATCCCGGTCCTCAACAAGATCGACCTGCCGGCTGCCGACCCTGACCGCTACGCGGCGGAGATCGCGCACATCGTCGGCTGCGACCCGGGCGACGTTCTGCGGGTCAGTGCCAAGACCGGCGCGGGCGTGCGAGAACTGCTCGACGAGGTGGTCCGGCAGGTCCCGGCGCCGGTCGGCGACCCCGACGCGCCGGCCAGGGCGATGATCTTCGACTCGGTCTACGACACCTACCGCGGCGTGGTCACCTACATCCGGGTGGTCGACGGGAAGATCACCCCGCGCGAGCGGATCAAGATGATGTCCACCGGCACCACCCACGAGCTGCTCGAGGTGGGCATCGTCTCGCCGGAGCCCAAGCCGAGCATCGGGCTCGGCGTCGGCGAGGTCGGCTACCTGATCACCGGCGTGAAGGACGTGCGGCAGTCGAAGGTGGGCGACACGATCACGAGCCAGCGCCATGGCGCCACCGAGCCGCTCACCGGCTACCGCGAGCCCCGCCCGATGGTGTACTCCGGTCTCTACCCCGTCGACGGCTCCGAGTACCCCGACCTGCGCGAGGCACTGGACAAGCTGCAGCTCAACGACGCCGCGCTCACCTACGAGCCGGAGACGTCGGCCGCGCTCGGATTCGGCTTCCGCTGCGGCTTCCTCGGGCTGCTGCACCTGGAGATCACCCGCGACAGGCTGGAGCGCGAGGCGGGTCTCGACCTGATCTCGACCGCCCCGAACGTCGTCTACCGGGTGACCAAGGACGACGGCACCGAGATGACGGTGACCAACCCGTCGGACTGGCCGACCGGCAAGGTGGCGCAGATCTTCGAGCCGGTCGTCAAGGTGACGATCCTGGCGCCGTCGGAGTTCATCGGCACGATCATGGAGCTGTGCCAGGGCAGGCGCGGCCAGCTCGGCGGCATGGACTACCTGTCGGAGAGCCGGGTCGAGCTGCGCTACACGATGCCGCTCGCAGAGATCATCTTCGACTTCTTCGACGCACTGAAGTCCCGCACCCGCGGCTACGCCAGCCTCGACTACGAAGAGGCGGGCGAGCAGGAGGCGGAGCTGGTCAAGGTCGACATCATGCTCCAGGGCGAGCCGGTCGACGCGTTCTCGGCGATCCGGCACAAGGACAACGCCTACTCCTACGGCACCTCCATGACCACCAAGCTGCGTGAGCTGATCCCACGCCAGCAGTTCGAGGTGCCGATCCAGGCGGCGATCGGCTCGCGGATCATCGCGCGGGAGAACATCCGGGCGATCCGCAAGGACGTCCTCGCCAAGTGCTACGGCGGCGACATCACCCGCAAGCGCAAGCTGCTGGAGAAGCAGAAGGAGGGCAAGAAGCGGATGAAGACCATCGGACGGGTCGAGGTGCCGCAGGAGGCCTTCGTGGCAGCGCTGTCCACCGACTCCGCGGGCGACGCCAAGGCCGGGAAGAAGTAGTAGGTCCCCTCGGCCTGCCGACATCGCCGGGGCTTGATCCCTGCGGCGTCCCGATGATCCGCTCTGCCCCCTACCATCAAGGTCATGACGAATCTGCCGGTGGTCCCCGGCGGTGGGTCGCCGGGCGTCGCCGCGCTCGTCCTTCTCGTCGTCCTGGTGGTCGGGGTGGCCGCCGGCCGGACGAAGCGGCGCTGGACCTTGTTGCTCGCAGGGCTGCTCGGGGTACTCGTGCTCGGCATCGTGATCGTCGCGCTCGCCGAACCGGCGGGCACCGGTGATCGGGCGGCGGCGATCACCGCGCTGTACACGGTGGCCGTGCCGCTCGTAGTGGCGTTCACGGCCGGGTGGCTGTGTGGGCGGGGCACCTGGTTCCGGCGCCTGGTCGTGCTCGGAGTGGCGGTCGTGCTGCTCGCGGCGTTCCCGTACGCCGCAGCGGGCCGGGTCACCGCTTACACGCTGTTCCGGCCTGCGGCCGCTGCCCCACAGGGAGAGGGAGCTTCCGGATGACCACGTCGACCGCCGGGCGCGTCGAATCGGTCAACGTGGCCGTCGTGCGCTCGGACCCCTGGACGAAGGTCAAGAACGGGCGCTCCGGCATCGACAAGCGACCGGTCGACGGTCCGGTGCTGCTCACGACGTCCGGCGTCGACGGCGACACGGTGTGCGACGTCGAGCACCACGGCGGCCCGGACCAGGCCGTCTACGCCTACTCGTGCGACGACCTCGCCTTCTGGACAGCAGAGCTCGGGCAGCAGGTGCTGCCGGGCGGGGTGGGGGAGAACCTCACCCTGTCCGGGGTGGACTGCTCGGGCGCCGTCGTCGGCGAGCGCTGGGAGGTCGGCGACGCCGTGCTGCAGGTACGCGGCCCACGGATCCCCTGCCGGGTCTTCGCCGGCTTCCGCAGCGTGCCCGACCTGGTCCGGCGTTTCGTCGACGCGCGACGGCCGGGTGCGTACCTCGCCGTGCAGCGGCCTTCGGCCGTGCGGGCAGGCGACGCCGTGCGCGTGCTGGACCGTCCGGCTCACGGCGTCACGGTGGCCGACCTGATGGCGGCGCTGACCGCGACGCCGGACGAGATACCGGCGGTTGCGGCCGCCCGCGAGCACCTCGGTGCCCGCGGACGGGACTGGCTGGACAGGACCCTCGGGGCGATGCGGAGTTGATCCGGGGGCCGATCGGTCGGTGCGGGGAGACTGCGGGGAGACAGCGGGGAAACAGCGGGGAGGCGGCGGGGGGACGGGACTGGGGGACGGGGATCAGGTCAGGGCGGTGAGGTCCTGGCAGGCCAGGGCTTCCAGGAGTTCGGCGAGCTGGGCGCGCTCGGGCGTGTGGGGGGAGCCGAGAGCCTCGCCTGCGCGGCGTTCCACGCGCCCGCAGACCCTCTCGACCACAGCGCGTCCATCTCCCGCGAGGTGGACCAGGACCCGACGGCGATCCTCGGGGTCGGTACGCCGGTAGGCCAGCCGGCCGGCGACCAACCGATCCACGACGCGAGTGGCCGTCGGCGCGGGCAGAGCGGTGTGCGAGGCAATCTCGCCCATGCTCCGACCACCGCCACGGGCCAACATCAAAAGGACACGCCAGCCGTCTCGGCTGACCCCTTCCGCCGAGGTGACCGGCGACAACGCGGCGGCAACCGCGCGGTCCAACCGGTCGAGCAACTCGACCAGACCTGTCACGCGCGGCGCCGGGGGGTACACGGACCCCGGCGCCATTCGACTTGGTGGCTCAGACACGGTTACGAACTGTACGTCCTGAGACCGCTTGCCGCGTCTCTCAGGCTCGACACAGCGTCGACGAACGGCAGCACCAGCGCGACGGACGGTGTCATCTCGTCAGGACGATCTTGCCCGATGTTTCCCCTTCGTTCATCGCGCGGAAGCCTTCGTCCGCCTGATCCATCGGCAGTTCGAGCCCGATCTCGGGCTTGATTCCGGCCTCGACGACGAAACTCAGCAGGTCAGACAGCTCATCGCGGGTGCCCATGGTCGAGCCGATGACACGCAGCTGGAGGAAGAACAACCGCTGCAGGTCCGCCCCCGGGTTCGGACCGCTCGTCGATCCGCAGACGACGATGGCACCACCGGGTTTGAGGGACCGCATCGAGTGCGACCACGTGGCGTCACCGACCGTCTCGAAGACGGCGTCGACGCGCTCCGGCAACCGCTCGCCCGAAGGGAACGTCGCATGGGCGCCCAGCTTCTCCGCCACCGCCCGCTTCTCCTCGGTGCGGCCGGTGACCCAGACCCGCATGCCGGCTGCGCTACCGAGCTGTACCAGCGCCGTGGACACCCCGCCGGACGCGCCCTGTACGAGCATCGTCTGGCCGGGCCGCAGGCCCGACTTCACGAACAGCATCCGGTAGGCGGTGAGCCAGGCCGTACCCATCACGGACGCCTGCACTGCGGAGAGACCGGCCGGCTTGGGCACGGCGTTGCGCTTCGGGACGACGACGGTGTCAGCGAACGTGCCCTGGTGCTTCTCGGTGAGCAGCGTCCGCTTCGGGTCGAGGGTCTCGTCACCGTGCAGGCTCGCGTCCCCGATCACCGAGTGCAGCACGACCTCGGTGCCGTCCTCGAGTGTCCCGGCCCCGTCGCAGCCGAGGATCATCGGGAACTGCTCGGGCTTGATGCCGACGCCCCGCAGCGTCCACAGGTCGTGCATGTTGAGGCTCGCGGCGGAGACGGTGACGGCAACCCATCCGTCGGGCACCTCGGGCTCGGGGCGCTCGCCCACGGTGAGGGAGTCGAGCGGAGCATCGGCGTTGGGCTCTGCGGCGTAGACGGCGAACATGGATGGGAAACTAGTCGCATCGCCTCCCGACTACCGTGTGGACGTGATGCGGGTGCGAACGTGATGGAGGTGGGAACATGATGCGGGCCGTGGCCGACTGGTGGGACGCGGTCGAGCTGTGGATCACCCAGCTCCCCTTCCCGATGCAGGTCGTGCTGGCGGTGCTGGTGATGCTGCCGCTGTGCTGGGGTACTGCGGCGGGCGTGGACCGCGTCGTCGATCTCGTCGTGGACCGCATCTCCGTCCGCAGGGGCACCGGACGCGAGTGATCCGCGTCGGGGTTATCCGGCGGTCGCCGCGATCATCGGGAGCACCTCCGAGCAGCCGGCGTCGATCAGCACGTCGGCCAGCTCGTCGCCCCGGGTTGTGCCGCGGTTGACGATCACCACGGGCGTGCCCCGCTTGTGGGCGTGGCGGACGAAGCGCAGCCCGGACATCACGGTGAGGGAGCTGCCGGCGACGAGGAGCGCGCCCGCGGCGTC
This sequence comes from Pseudonocardia sp., assembly GCA_025465235.1. Taxonomy (GTDB): domain Bacteria; phylum Actinomycetota; class Actinomycetes; order Mycobacteriales; family Pseudonocardiaceae; genus Pseudonocardia. The sequence continues at coordinate 7,735 of JAODNO010000689.1, read as the reverse complement.
GACCATGGCGTAGGCGTCGGCGACCCTGGCGCGTGGGACGTTCTCCCCGAAGAACACGACATCCGGCTTGACGACCCCGCCGCAGCCGGCGCACCGTGCGAGCCTGAACCCGTCAGTGGCCGCGAGCTCCGCGTCGCCGTCCGGGGCGGCCTCGACGCGGGCACCTGCCGCGTCGACGAAGCCCGGGTTCAGTGCGCCGAGCCGTTGCTGCAGCTCGTCGCGCGGGCTGCGGCGACTGCATGCGAGGCACACCACGTCGGCGATGCGGCCGTGCAGGTCGATCACCGCACGGCTGCCGGCAGCGCTGTGCAGCCCGTCGACGTTCTGCGTGATCAGGCCGTGCAGCGCGCCGACGCGCTCCAGCTCGGCGAGCGCGCGGTGCCCGGCGTTGGGCTCCGCGTGCGCCATCCGCGCCCACCCGACGTAGCTGCGAGCCCAGTAGCGGCGCTGCGCGGGCTCCCCCGAGAGGAACTCCTGGTAGGTCATCGGGGTGCGGCGCGGGGAGCCAGGGCCGCGGTAGTCCGGGATACCGGAGTCGGTGGACAGACCGGCTCCGGTCAGCGCCACGAGCGGCCTGCGGGCGAGCACGCCGAGCGCGCGGTCCAGCACCTCGTCAAGCGCCGTCTCCAGCACGTCCACCCGACCAGGCTAACCGCCCACTGAGGACGAGCCACCTGTCGCGTTCGTGCAGTACGGACCGGGCGTGCCCGAGGATCGTGAGGTGGTGGACGTGAGGGAGGCCAACCGCCGGGTGATCGAGCAGTTCCGGGCCGGGCGGGCGTGGTCGCCTCGAACATCGGGGCGCAGCAGCACCCGGACTGGTACTTGAACCTGATTGCCGACCCCGCGGTCGCCATCGAGACCGACGGATAGAGCTACCCGGGCGCTGCCGAGGTCCTCGAGGGCGACCGGCGGAAGGAGACCTGGGCGATGCTCAAGGGCACCGACCCGTTCTTCGCCGACCACGAGACCAGAACCGAGCGCACGATCCCCGTGGTGGCGCCGCGCCGGAGCTGAGCAGACCGCCTGTCGCGTTCGTGCAATACCGGCTGCGGGGCATCCGGCAGGTTCGAGGTATGGACAACGCAGACCACATGAGCCAGAGCATCGAGCTCGCCGTCGCCGCGATCAGCGGTGCCGAGCAGGCCCGGTATGGCGACCCCTCCCCGTGCTCCGACTTCGCGGTGCGCGACGTGGTGAACCACATCGCCTTCGGGCTCCTGCTCGCCCACCGCTGTGCCACCCGGGAGGCCTGGAACCCGTCCTGGACTGCGGCCGGCCGCACCCCGTACCTCAGCAGGCGCCCGGAAAGCGAGTGGGCGGCGGCATGCGGCGAGCAGGGCAGGGCGACGGCACAGGCCTGGGCCTCCCCCGCGGCCTGGGAGGGCGAGTCGCACATGGCCGGCTCGCCGATGCCCGCCGCGGTGGTCGGTTCGATCATGACCGCCGAGTTCGTCGTGCACGCCTGGGACCTGGCCGTCGCGACCGGGCAGCCGCTCGACGTGCCGTCCGGCCTCGGCGAGGTGGTGCTCGAGGGCGTCGAAGCGATGGCGCCGTCGGGGCGCGACGGCGGCTGGTTCGGCGCCGAGGTGCAGGTGCCCGCTGACGCGCCGGCGTTCGAGCGCGCGCTCGCCGTCTCGGGCCGGGACCCGCGCTGGGCCCCACCACCCAACCGCTGACCGTGGGCGGTCGAAGGGGGTGATCGTTGCGAACCGCGCCTCAGCGCCCCCGGCAGGGCGACGTGGTACGTGTCGCAGTGGTCATGCGCGCGGCGCTAACGCGCCCAGGAGGGTGAGCGCTTCTCCGCGAAGGCCCGCATGCCCTCCTGACCCTCCTCGCCCGCGAAGAAGCGGGCCGAGAGCTCCTGCATCTCGGCGAACTGCGCGGCCATGGCGTTCGGCCGCTCCCGGCGCAACATCTCCTTGGTGGCCGCCAGCGCGCCGGGAGCGCCCAGCCGCAGCGCCTCGGTGTAGCGGTGCACCTCGGCGTCGAGGTCGGCGCCGGGCACTGCGCTGTTGACCAGGCCGATCTGCTCGGCGCGAGCGGCGTCGAAGGTCTCGCCGGTGAGGAACAGCTCGTGCGCGGCGCGCGGCAGCAGGCGCGGCAGCACCGTCACCGAGATGATCGCCGGGACCACGCCGATCCGGACCTCGCTGAACGCGAACGTCGCGTCCTCGGCGGCCACGGCGATGTCGCAGGCCGCCACCAGCCCGACGCCGCCCGCCCGGGCCGGGCCGGCCAGCCGCGCGACCACGGGTGTCGGTGCGGCCCAGATCCGTTCCAGGATCGCGGGGAACTCGTTGACGCCCTGGTTCCCCGCCCCGGCCCCGCGCGACTCCTTGAGGTCCATGCCTGCGCAGAACACGCGTCCGGTGTGGCTGAGCACGATCACCCGCGCCGCGTCGTCCGCGATCGCGGAGTCGAGGTGCGCCAGCAGCTCCCGGCGCAGCTGGGCGGACAGCGCGTTGCGGTTGGCGGGGGAGTCCAGCGTGATCGTCGCGACGCCCGCGGCCACGTCGAGGTGCACCAGCTCGTCGGTCATGCCGGGACGGTATCCGGCTCGCCCGCCGATGCGCCGTACGCACGGGCCTGAAGCGTGAACAGCTCGTGGTAGGTGCCGCCGAGCGACATCAGCTGCTCGTGGCGGCCGTGCTCGATGAGCCTGCCCCGCTTCAGCACGAGGATCTGGTCGGCGTGGCGGACGTTCGCCAGCCGGTGGGTGACGAGCACCGTGATGCGGTGCGCCCCGGCCCCGGAGCGCCCGAGCAGCGTGGCGAAGACGGCGTGCTCGGCGCGGGCGTCGAGGGCGGCGCTCGGTTCGTCGGCCACCACCAGCGGCGCGTAGCGGTACAGCCCGCGTGCCACCGACAGCCACTGCCACTGCCACTGCCCGCCTGACAGATCGCGCCCGATCTGGAACATCCGGGTGCCGAGCCGGGGTCGGCCCGCTCCAGCCGCCCGATGCGCACGTTGTTCTCGGCCGTCATCGGCCAGTGCACCGGGTTCTGCAGTACGACCGCCACCCGGGCGTGCAGCGCGCGGGCGTCGACCGCTGCCGTGTCGACGCCGTCCCAGACGACGCTGCCTGCGGTCGGCAGGTACAGCCCGGTGATCAGCTTCGCGAGGGCACCAGGTAGGCCACCGCGGTGCCGACGCCCGAGAGCGCGCGCCCGACGAGTTGGACGAGGGTCCGGTCGCGCTCGAGCCGGACTGCGTCGCGGGTGAGCTCGTCGGCGTCACGCGCCCGGATCTCCATGATCCACGACAGTGCGGGCGAGCGCGAGGGATCAGGCGAACCGGTCCCGCAGGTACGTGGCCGTGGCGTCGTCGGCGGGGAAGAAGCTCTCGATCGCCACCTCCTCCAGCGTCACGTCCAGCGGCGCGCCGAGCACCGCGACCGTGTTGAAGAGCGTGAGCTCCTGGTCGGGGTGGCGCAGCCGCAGCGGCAGCACGATCCGGTCGCGCGGCTGCGCCGTCGGGTCGAGCCCGGCGTCCCGGCAGTACCCGACGAGCTCCCCGAGCAGCGCGCGGAGGCCGGTGGTGGCGGCCCGCTCCGCCTGCCGGCGCACCCGGGACACCAGGTGCGCGGCGTACTCCTCCAGATCGACGACGTAGGGGGCGAGCCCACGCGGATGCAGGCTCACCCGCAGCACGTTCGCGGGCGCGGCGAGCAGCGCGGGGTCGACGAGGTCGGTGAGCAGCGTGACCGCCCGGTTCGCCGCGAGCAGGTTCCACGAGCCGTCGACGAGGACGGCGGGGTAGGGCTCCTGGCTGTCGAGGATCCGCCGCAGCGAGCGCTGCACCTTGCCCAGCTCGGCGTCGTCGAGGCCGTGCTCGGTGTAGGCCGGGGCGAACCCGGCAGCCATCATCAGCTCGTTCCGGCCGCGCAACGGCACGTCCAGCTCCTCCGACAGGTGCAGCACCATCTCCCGGCTCGGCTTCGATCGGCCGGTCTCCAGGAAGCTCAGGTGCCGAGCGGACACGTCGGCCTGCAGGCCGAGGTCGAGCTGCGTGAGGCGGCGTCGCTGACGCCAGTCGCGCAACAGCGATCCGAACGCGGTTCCGGTGGCGGTTGCGGCGGTCATGAGGGCGACGCTAGCGGCTGCGGTGACGGTGATCGATGACGTCCGAGGTCATGGACGGGCCGCGCGGCGACCGGCAGCGTGTGCACCGTGGCCGACAACCTCACCGCCCAGCTCCACACCGCGATGCCGTTCACCGCCCTGCTCGGCGCGACCGCGTTGCGGGCCGGCCCGGACGAGGTGGCGCTGCGCCTCGACTGGGACGCCACGCGGTGCACGTCCGGCGGCCTGCTGCACGGCGGTGCGCTGATGGCGCTGGCGGACGCGGCGGGCGGCTGGTGCGCGTACCTCAACCTGCCCGATGGCGCGACGGGCACGGCCACGGTCTCGTCGGCGACGAACTTCCTCCGCGCCGTGACCTCCGGGCACGTCAACGCCGTGGCCCGGGTGCTGCACGGGGGCCGCAGCACGATCGTCGTCGACACCGAGGTGCATGACGCGGCCGGGAAGCTCGCGGCGCGGGTGACGCAGACTCAGGCCGTGCTGCGCTGAGTCCGTACCGGACGCGGGACGGCTGCGTCACACGCGGGCCATGGCCGGGCGATCCGATGGCATCGTGGAATGGTTGCTCCCCGCCCCGGAGGTCTCCCGCAGTGATCAAGTTCGAGGACTGGCTCGTCGGCCAGACGTCAGCTCCCCGGCCGCGCAGCACCCTCGCCCAGCTGATGCTCGACCGCCGCTTCGCCGAGGTCGACCTCGGTTCGCAGCGCAACCGCGACGCGGTGCGCCTGCTGCTCGACGACTTCGAGCGCGACGCCGAGGGCCAGTGGGTGCGCAGCGACCCGCTGCCGTCTCGCGCCGGGGCGGAACCGTCCCGCCCGCCCTCACACCGGTGAGCGCGCTCTGCTGCTGACATGACGATCCGCCGGGCGGGACCTCACGTACCGGTCCCGCCCGCCGGATCGGCGTGGGGCGTCAGGCGGGGACGGCGGTGCGGGCCTGCTCCGCGTCGCGCCTGGCCACCTCGGCGCGCACCAGCGGGATCACCTCGCGACCGAACTCCTTGGCGTCCGCGAGCAGGTCGTAGCCGCGGGCGGACAGGATCCGGACGCCGAGGTCGTAGTAGTCCAGCAGTGCGGCGGCCACCGTCTCCGGGGTGCCGACGAGCGCCGTGGAGTTGCCCGCCCCACCGGTGGCCTTCGCCGTGACCGTCCACAGCGCCCGGTCGAACCTCTCGCCCTGCGCCGCGACCTCCAGCAGCCGCTGGGAGCCGGCGTTCTCGGGATCGGTGAGCTTGTGCCGGCGGGTGAGCGGGGACGTGCCGCCCTTCGTCCGGTCCTGGATCCGCGCCACCGTCGCGTAGGCCTTCTCCCACGCCTCCTCCTCGGTCCTGCCGAGGATCGGGCGGAACGCCACCTGGAACGTCGGCGCCGGCCGCCCGGCCGCGCGGGCGAGCTCGGTGATCGTCGCGATCTGTTCGGCGGTGCCGGCGAGCGGCTCCCCCCACAGCGCGTAGATGTCGGCCTCCTCCGCGCCCACCTTGTACGCCGCGGGGGAGGACCCGCCGAAGGAGATGCGCGGGCGGGGCTTCTGGGCCGGCTCGACGTCGAGCACGAAGTCGGTGAAGTCGTAGTGCTCGCCGTGGAAGTCGAAGGGCGTCCGCGAGGTCCACGCCTTCTTGAAGATCTGGATGGCCTCACGGGTGCGGTCGTAGCGGCGGTCCTTGGGCAGGGTGTCGCCTTCGCGCTGCTGTTCGTGGTCGTTCCCGCCCGTGATCACGTGCAGGGTGAGCCGCCCGTCGCTGATCTGGTCCAGGGTGGCGACCGTCTTCGCGGCGAAGGTCGGGTAGGAGACGTTCGGACGGTGGGCGAGCAGCAGTTGCAGCCGCTCGGTGTGCGTCGCGATCAGCGCCGCGGCCTGGGCGGGGTCGGGGCTGCCCGACCCGTACGCGGTGAGAACGCGGTCCCAGCCGGTCTCCTCGTGCGCGCGGGCGAGGGCGAGGGTGTACTCCTTGTCGAAGGCGGGACCGGTGCGCGGATCTGTCTCCGAGCCGTTGTTGGTGGAGCCGATGCCGAGGAACTCGACGGGCATGGGTGGTCCTTCCGGATAGCGGGTGCGGTCTGGGGGCTGCGGACTCAGCAGCCCGGACAGGCCGCCGACCACACGCGACCGAGGTCGATGTGCGGTCGGGTCACCAGGGGAACCCGGATGGTCACGATCTCCACTCCAGCACCGCCGGGTGGGGCCGTCAACCGTGCGTCGAAGCGGTCACACGGGAGGAGCGCGCCAGCTGCACCGACGGGCAGGATGGGTGGGTGCCGGGCATCCTCGTTCCGGGTCACGATTTCAGCCCGGACGTGCACTCCGACCCGTCGACCCCCTGACCCCGCGAGTCGCCCGTTTCCCGCCCGCGAGTCGCCCGGTCCCGTCGTCGGGTAGTTGGTCGCCGCGCCAGGTTCGGCCCTTCGCCGGGCTGGAACCCGGATCTCGCAGCGATCAGCCCTGGTTCCGCCACCGGCCGGGCGTGAGGTTCGTCGGTTTCGGTGGCCGCGTTGGCTGGGCCGATCTACAGTCGAGGTGTGGGGACACAGCTCGCACGCCGGTGGCATGTGGACCTGTGCCGCACCAGCGCAGCCCTCTGAGGCACGGACCGTCCACGTCCGCCTGCCGAGAGGAACTCCTCTGTGACCTCCGCAATCGCGATCGTCGGTGCTGGTCCGCGCGGCGTCGGGATACTCGAGCGCATCGGCGCGAGCGTCCCCGAGCTGCTACCGGACACCCGTTTCGGGGCCGGCCTCGACCTGCACCTGATCGACCCCTACCCCGCCGGCGCGGGCCGGATCTGGCGCTACGAGCAGTCTCCGCTGCTGGCGATGAACTCGATGGCCGCCGACGTCACCATGTTCACCGACGACACCGTCGTCTGTGCCGGGCCGATCCGGTCGGGACCCTCGTTCTGGGACTGGGCGCAGGAGCTGCGCGCCCACGGTGACCCCGATCGGCTGGGCCCCGAGCTGGCAGCCGAGCTGCGCGCCGTCACGGCGTCGACGTTTCCGAGCAGGCGGTTGCAGAGCGCGTACCTGACCTGGGTGCTTCACGAGGTGATCGCGGGGCTGCCCGAGGGCGTGCGCGTGCACATCCATCGCACCCGCGCCACGGGGTTGGTCGAGGACGCGACGACACAGGTCGTGCACCTGGAGGACGGCCAGGCGCTCCGGGTCGACGCGGTCGTGATCGCCTCCGGGCATCTCGACGCCACCCCCAACGACGAGGAGCACGCCCTCGCCGCCCGCGCGGCCGAGCTGGGGCTGCGCTACCTGCCGCCCGAGCAGACCACCGACTCCGATTTGTCGGTGATCGAGCCGGGGGAGACGGTGATCGTGCGCGGGATGGGGCTCGCGTTCATCGACCTCGTGGTGTTGCTGTTCGAGGGGCGCGGCGGCCGGTTCGAGCCTGCCGGGTCGCACGACGACGCCGTGCGCTATGTCCCGTCAGGCGCAGAGCCGCACCTGGTCGTCGGCTCGCCGCGCGGGGCGCCCTACCACTCGAAAGCCCACTACGCCCTGCGCGCCGGGCGTCCGCCGCTGCCGCGGTTCTTCGGACCGGCTGCGGTCGACCCGTTGATCGCCTCCACCGAGCCCGTCGACCTGCGCGCACAGGTGTGGCCGCTGATGGCCAAGGAGATCGCCTGGGGCTGGTACCACGAGCTGTTC
>JAODNO010000685.1 GCA_025465235.1 Pseudonocardia sp. | reverse complement strand
GGACCAGGCCGACCTGCTGCGCCGAGTCGTCGCCGCACTCGATCAGCTGCCGGTGCGCGGGCTCGTGACGACCGGCCCGGAGATCGAGCCGAGCGCCGTGCCCGGCGCCGCGCGCATCCGTGGTGTACGCAGCACGCCGCGGTACTGCGGCACGCCGCCGCCGTGGTCAGCCATGGCGGCGCTTCGCCTGAAGAGCACGGCCACGCCAGGTCCGATCGCCGCCGCCATGCGGCGCCTACTCGACGAGCCGGGTTACCATCCGGGCCGCCGAGCTTGCCGCCGTGCTCCGAGCCGACACCGCGAGCAGAGCCGCAGTCGACGAGCTGGAAGGCGTGACCCGTCGAGCAGACGGCGTGGTCCGCGACTGACCGGGCTGCGCCGTCTGTGGCGAGGTCCTGTCGGTCACTCAAACATTCGATGTCCACCCTGGCCGATCCCGCCAGGCAGTGCGCCGTTGTTCGTCGGGGTCAACGTCGGTGTGGTTCGAGAACGTCGCCCGATACGCCGATCAGGACGCGGTCGCGCTGGCCTATGCGATGGCGAGCCGGCAGGGCCAGCGCCCGCCGTGGGCATACCAGCACCACCTCGCCGTCCCGGTCCCGGTCCTGCGCTGGGCGCAGCACGCGATCGACGCGGCCCGGCGGCGGTACCTGGCCGTCAGACGCGGGGAAGTCCCGCTCATCGGACCCAAGCGGGTCGCCGCGCCGTCGCGGTGACGGGGTCCTGTCCGCGCGTTCACTCTTTCGCCTGAGCGGCCATCCGCCGTCCCAGCAGTACCCCACCGGCCGACGAGGTCGCGATCGTCGCGAGCACCGCGGTGACGATCGCGGCCGCCTGGCCTGCGTCGAGGATGCCCTGCCGGAGCCCGATCGCGACCACCGCGGACGGCACGCCGAGGGCCGCGGTGGCGAGCAGCCCCAGCGCTACCGGGCGGCGCAGGATCAGCGCCACCAGCGTGTGGACGACGACCGCGGCCAACACCAGCCCGCCGAACAGGGCCAGCGCACGCGGCGATTCGAGCAGCGCCGCGAACTGCAGCTGTGCGCCCAGCGTCACGAAGAACAGCGGCACGAAGAAGCCCTCCGCAACGCCGACGAGCTGCTGCGCAAGCCGGTGCGGCTCCCCGGTCGCGGCCAGCACCGCGCCCGCGGTGAAGCCCGCGATCAGGATGCTGGTGCCGAACGACGTCGCCAGCGCGGCGAGCCCGAACAGCATGGCGAGACCGACCCGCAGGTCCAACGCCCACCCCCGCCTCTTGGACAGTTTGCGCAGCGCGCGTATCTCGTCGGTGCGCCGCAGCCGCCGCAGCATGACGAACACGACCGCCCCGGCCAGCAGCACCAGGCCGGCGCCGGCGAGCACCCGAATCAGCGCGCCGGTGGCCAGCACGAGCGGGACCGCGAGCACCGTGACGATGTCGGTGAGTGTGATCCACGCCGTGCCGAACGTGGCCACGGGAGTGGCCAGCACCTCCTTGCCGAGCCCCTGCAGGATCGGCATCGCGACCGCGGCCGACGACGTCGCCACGATCACGGCGAGCACGAGTGGGCGGTGTGGGCCCACCGTCGTGAGCAGGAACCCGGCCGGGATCGCCAGCGCGAGCAGCAGCGCGGTGGCGAGGGTGGCTGCCCGCAGAGAGCGGCGCAGACCGGTGTCACGCAGCGGCAGGTGGGTGCCGACCACGAACATCAGCATCGCGAAGCCGACCTCGGACAGGAACGCCACCGTCGGCTCGCCGGGGTCGATCCAGCCCAGCCCGGTGCGGCCGAGCAGGACTCCGGCGCCGATCTCGCCGACGACCAGCGGCACCCGGGACCGGGGCAGCGCGGCCAGCAACGGCCCGGCCAGCCCCGCTACCACGATCAGCGCGAGCGTCCCGAAGTTCATCGCCGGCGGGAACGGGTCGCAGCGAACACGTCGCGAAGCTCCATGCGGGTGATGGTCCCGCGCGGGCAGCCGGAATTCAGCTGTTCACGTCGGCGAGAGGTTTGAGAAGCAGCCGACTGTCTCGGTCAGCCCGACCATCGTGAATACCTTCGCACCTGTGCCGAAAACCGTGTCACATCATGTGACCTGCAGGTATTCGTGGATGAGTCCGCCGAGGTGGTCGCGCCGCAGGGACCCGGTGCTGCCGCTGGTGAGTGGGGGGAGCGGCGCGTTGGGCTGGTGGGTGTTGGTGGGCGCCGTGTGTGCGGCGTCGACGACGGTGAGGGATGCGCCTCGCCGCGGCAGGGCGAAGGCGGTGCTCGCGCCGGCGACGCCACTGCCGATGGCGACGTCGTGTGCTGTGGTCAACATGGTCACTGCTCCCAGGGCCGACGCGCAGCAGACGGTGCGCTGGGCGCCGTTGCGTCGGCGAACTGGGTAGGCCGGATTGGTGCTGGTGACCAGCTACGCGGCGTTGGGTTCGATGGTGACCTTGTGACCGAGGGCTTCGAGTTCATGGATGAGTCGGCGTTTGCGGGCTTCAGGGTTGTCGATGCGGCGGGTGAAGTAGTCCGAGCCGAGGTCGCGGTAGGCGGTGGTCTCGGCGAGCACGTGCCAGATCGGGCGGGTAGTGGCCGTCGCGATGATGAACCTGATGTCCTCATCGCTGATCAGGCGGGGACGGCCTCCCGCCCACTCAGGGTCCAGCGCGGCCAGCCCTCGCTCGTTGAAGGCGTGGATCACGTCGCGGACGGTGTCTTCATCAGCGGCCACCAGCCGGGCGATCGCCGGAACCGGTGTCCCCGACGACGACGCCATGACGATCATGGCGCGGCGGGTTCGGATCGAGCCGTGCTTGCCCCGACGCACGATCTGAGTCAACCGCCGGCCCTCATCATCGGTCAGCCTGCACGCTCTGACTGGCTCTGCCATCTGACCTCGCTCCCGAACTCCCGACCCGATGTCGAAAGAGAGTTAGATCAACTGCCGTGGATACCCGGGACCCTGCACGGCGTGTCGCCAACCCGGTCAACGTTCGTGGTCACCGCACTGACAGCGTCTTGGCCACGCCACGCGGGCATCCCGGCGACGTTGCCATGGTTGCCGCACTTGATCAAGCGCGGCGGCCGTGGCTGACGTGGACGCCGAGCTGACGAGGGGAATCGTGGCTCGGATGCTGACCGAAGTGGAGCGGTGCGATCGAGTTGGTGCGGCGTCCTCACCGAGACTCGAGACGTGGTGCCGGACGACGAATGTCGCGCTGTACATCGCGAGCCGGAAGCCGGTAACACCGCATGTGCTCGGTCTCGTGTGGTCCCGCTCAGGCTCGTAATCAACCTGACGGACAGCGCGGCTCAGTCGTCCCCGGACCGGGAGATGGATCGAAGCGCCTCATCGCAGTAGCGCGAGGTTCACCCGGCGCTCGCCCCGGGTACTGGCATCTCAGATGGATAGGAGCGGCGACGGCCTTCCACTTTGTGGTCAGGATCGACGCTGTCGGCGAATGAGGAAAGGGCCTTGGATGACCGCTGACACCCCCGCCGATACAACCGCCACCCTCTCACTGCGGGAGCGGCACGTCGGCGCCTACGCTGCCCTGTCGGTCAGGGTCCGGGAGCGGGGTCTGCTGGGCCGCCGCTACGGTTACTACTGGACGCGCATCGTTGCCACCGTTGCCGCGTTCGCTCTGGTATGGGTCATGGTGGTGCTCATCGGCAACTCCTGGTGGCAACTCGTGCCCGCGGCTGTGCTCGCCGTGGTCAACGCCCAGTTCGGGTTTCTCGGTCACGACCTGGCGCACCGTCAGGTGTTCGACTCCGCCTTGTGGAACGCCTGGGCCGCCCGCCTGGTCTCGGGGTTGTTCGCCGGGCTGAGCTACACCTGGTGGATGGGCAAGCACAATACGCACCACAGGGTTCCCAACCAGGAAGGCAAGGATCCGGACATCGAATCGGGCGTGCTGGCCTTCACCCCGGCCGCCGCCGCGCCGCGGACCGGTTTCGCGGGGTGGTTCGCCCGTAACCAGGGCTGGGCCTTCTTCCCACTACTCACCCTGGAGGGACTGCAGCTGCACGCGGCGAGCGTGCAGACGCTGCTGCGGCAGAAGACGGTCAAGCACCGCTGGCTGGAGCTGTCCTTCATCGCGGCTCGGCTGGGTGGGTATGTGGCACTGCTGCTGGCGCTGCTGCCGTTTGGCAAGGTTGCCGCGTTCGTCGGGCTGCAGCTGGCGGTGTTCGGTGTGCTGCTCGGGGGGTCGTTTGCACCCAACCACAAGGGCATGCCGATCGTCCCCGCGGACATGAAGGTGGATTTCCTGCGTCGCCAGGTACTGATGTCGCGGAATATCCGCGGCGGTGCGCTCACCGAGTTCATGATGGGCGGGCTGAACTACCAGATCGAGCACCACCTGTTCCCCAGCATGCCCCGGCCGAACCTCAAGCGGGCCCAGTCGATCGTGCGGGCGCATTGCGCCGAGCACGGGGTGGCGTACACGGAGACCAGCCTGTGGCGCTCGTACAGCATCGTGGTGCGCTACCTCAACGCGGTGGGTCTCGGCGCCCGTGACCCCTTCCAGTGCCCCCTGGTCCGGCAGTACCGCGCTTGACCGGAACGGGCCCTGTCCGGACTTCCGCAGCTGATCAGCACACGGTCACGCGAAAACGGGGTCTGAGCTGGGCCGACGCATTCTTCGTGCGCGGGATCGTGTTACTACAGAAGCCCGGGATGGGGTCGATCAGTTGCTGGAGACGGCGGTGAAGTCGAAAAATTTGGGCGGTTCGGGCAGGTCGAGCGCCCGCAGCACGCTCTGTTGACCTGTGGTGATCGCGGAGCGCTGGTTAACGCGCTGATCAACCAGGAGCGGGGGCTGTACAGCGCGCGCGGGGTGCGGTCGGAGACGGTGTGGCGGCAGTGGCAGGTCGACAAGAAGATCCGGGAGACCGACGACGTGGTGACGTTCGT
>JAODNO010000679.1 GCA_025465235.1 Pseudonocardia sp. | reverse complement strand
TCCTGCCCCTTCGTGATCATCAACCCGCCTCGCAGCTCGTCGCGGAATTTCGCGGGCAACGTGAGCCGCCCCTTGTCGTCCAGCTTCGGGGTGTAGGTGCCGAGGAACATCGGCGCCACCTCCACCCTGTGGCCCCGTCGTGCCCCAGCGCGGACCACATTACCCCACTCTCCACCACCGTCAACCGGAACGATGCGGGCACGTTCGCGGAAAGGGCACGGAAAGCGCAGGTCAAATGGGGTGGGGGAAGGTGGGGTGTCCTGAGTGGCCACCCCGAGTGCGTGCTCGATACACCGAACATCTTCATCACTGAGCGTGACCAAAAGGCGCGCAGATACTCCTCGCGACCCCCTGATGGCCCCCCTGGAACCGCCGATCGGGGTGCCGTGGGGAAGGCATCCGTCGGCAGTGGGGCACAGTGGGGAACGGGTCGATTACCCCATCGGGCAAAGTTCTCGGCGGCCGTTTGACAGACTGATGCCGCGTCTCGACAGATCGGGACCACACGACGAGCGCGAGGAGGTCGGGTGACCGCGACGAGCAGCCGCGCCGGGATGGAGGGTGACGCCGCCGGCCTCGCCGATATCGCCGATCTCTGCGGTCGGATCGCAGCAAACATCCAACGCGTGATCGTGGGCAAACCCGAGGTGGTGCGCGTCGCGCTGGTCACCCTGCTCGCTGAGGGACACCTTCTGGTGGAGGACGTGCCGGGCGTCGGCAAGACATCCCTCGCCAAGGCGCTCGCCCGGTCGATCGACTGCTCGGTGAGCCGCGTCCAGTTCACCCCCGACCTGCTGCCCGGCGACATCACCGGCATGTCGATCTACAACCGGCAGACCACCGAGTTCGAGTTCCGGCCCGGCCCGGTGTTCGCCAACATCGTGATCGCCGACGAGATCAACCGCGCCTCTCCGAAGACGCAGTCGGCGCTGCTCGAGTGCATGGCGGAGCACCAGGTCACGGTCGACGGCGCGACCTACGCCCTGGCCAGCCCGTTCATGGTCGTGGCGACGCAGAACCCGATCGAGATGGACGGCACCTACCCGCTGCCGGAGGCGCAGCGCGACCGCTTCACGGCCCGCGTGAGCGTCGGGTACCCGGATCTCGCGGCCGAGCTGGCGATGGTCGACGAGCACGCGGCCTCCGACCCCCTCGAGACCCTCCGCCCGGTCGTCGACGCGCGGCTCGTGCGGTCGGTCATCGAAGGCGTGCGGCGGGTCCACGTGAGCCCCGAGGTTCGGCAGTACTGCGTCGAGCTGGTCAGCACCACCCGCAGGTTGCCCGAGCTCCGCCTGGGCGCCTCCCCGCGGGCCACGCTGCAGCTGGTGCGGGCAGCCAGGGCGCAGGCGGCGCTGGCCGGCCGCGGGTTCGTGGTGCCCGACGACGTGCAGGCGGTCGCCGTACCCGTGCTGGCCCACCGGCTGTTGCTCGCCCCGGACGCCCTGGCCTCCCGCCGTTCGGCCGTCGACATCGTCCGCAGCCTCCTCGGGCGGCACGCCGTGCCCGCTCGCCCGGGCGTCTGAAAGGCGTGGGTCGGACCATGGCCGACGGGAGCGGAGCCGCCTCGTGAGCGAGCGGGCGGGCCGGTTCTCCGGCCTCACCACCCGAGGGCGCTGCCTGCTCGCGGCCGGGTTGGCCACCGCGGCCTCCGCCATCGCCCTCAACGAGCGCGACCTGCTGCGCGTCGGGGTGTTCGTCGCGATGCTGCCGCTGCTGGCACTGCTCCTCGCGGCCCGCGCCCGCCGGACGATCCACGTCGAGCGCGAGCTCACCCCGGCCAGGGTGCCGGTCGGCGCAGCGGTGACCGTCGGGCTCCGGTTGCGGGCCGGCTCGCTGCTCGGAGCGCTCCGGCTGGCCGACACCGCACCCGACGCCGCAGGCCCGCAGGCCACCGCTCCCCCACGGTTCACGGTGCACCGCCTGTCCAGCCGAGGCAACGCCCTGCTCACCTACCCGCTCCGCCCGGTGCTCCGCGGAGTGCACCGCGTCGGCCCGCTCCGCGGCACGGCGGGCGACCCGCTCGGGCTCGCGGAGTTCGAGCGCGAGCTCGCCCCTGCCGATCGGCTGCTCGTCCTGCCCCGCGTCGTCCCGTTGCGCGGCCTGCCCCCCGCCATCGGCGCAGGTGAGGGCACGCCCGGAGCGGCGCTCGCCCACCAGGGCCAGGGCGCGTCGGACGTGCTGATCCGCCCCTACCGGCAGGGCGACGAGCTGCGCAGGGTGCACTGGCGCAGCACGGCCCGCCACGACGAGCTGATGGTACGGCTGGAGGAACGGCCGTGGCGCGGTGGGATGACGGTCCTGCTCGACCGTCGCGACTCAGCGCACCGAGGGCGCGGTGCCGACTCCAGTCTCGAGTTCGCGGTGAGCCTCACTGCCAGCATCTGCACGCATCTTCTGGCGCGGGGTGAACCACTCGTCGTCGTCACGGAGGACGGCGTGCAGCTCAGCGGACCTGGCTCGGGCACCGGACCGGAGCCACTCCTCGACGCTCTCGCCGCACTGCGCCCCTCTGCGCGCCCCGACCTCGGCGGCCCGGAGCTCCGATCGGGCACCGACGTGCTGGCCGTGCTCGGCGCGCTCGGGCCCGGTCAGGTCGAGGCACTGCTGGGCCGCCGCACCGGCGGCGGCAACGCAGTGCTGCTGGACACCACCACGTGGGACCCGGCCGTCCGGGACCGCGCCGGGGGCGGCAGCGTGACGGCCGCCAACGCGGCGACGCTGCGCAAGGCGGG
>JAODNO010000678.1 GCA_025465235.1 Pseudonocardia sp. | reverse complement strand
GGCCGCAGGCACCGGTGGCGTCGTCGGCCGGGTTCCACGCACCGGCCGGAGTGGTCCGTCCAGCACGTTAACCACGGTCGCCCCTGACGGTCGACGTGGCTGGCGTCACCATGCCCCCAGCACCACGTGGAGGCAACGGGACAGCAGGGTGGGATCGGTCACCGGCCCTATCCGGGCAAACCGTCGCGGCAATACCGTGATGGGTCGGCGACGGGGGAGGCGCGTCATGGCGGAGCGGCTGGCGACGATGCGTGTTGACTACGACTGCGAGGGTTTCGACATCGACGCGTTGGCCCCGACGTGGCACGAGCAGCTCGCCCGCTGGCTCGTCGAGGCGGAGGCGGCCGGCGTGGCCGAGGCCAACGCGATGGTTCTGGCCACCACGGGCGAGGACTCCCGGCCCTCGTCGCGCACCGTCCTGTGCAAGGGCGTGGATGCGCGCGGGGTGGTCTTCTTCACCAACTACACCTCGGCCAAGAGCCACGACCTCCGCGTCAGTCGCTACGCCTCGGTCACCTTTCCCTGGTATGCCCTGCACCGCCAGGTGCACATCCGCGGCCCGGTCGAGCTCGTGACCCCGGCGGAGACCCAGGAGTACTGGGCCACCCGGCCGCGGGGCTCGCAGCTCGGCGCGTGGGCGTCCGCGCAGTCGGCGGTCGTGCGTGACCGACGGACCCTCGACGACGCGCTCGAGGGCGTCACTCAGCGGTTCGCGGCCGAGGCGGTGGTACCCGCTCCGCCGCACTGGGGTGGATGGCGGCTCGTGCCGGAGCAGGTGGAGTTCTGGCAGGGCCGCGAGAACCGCATGCACGACCGGCTGCGTTTCGAGGTCGACGGCCATGACCGCACCTGGACCGTCCGCCGCCTGGCTCCCTGACGGGGTCGTGAGACCCGGCACTCACCGTCGGAGGCGGGGCAGCCCCTGCGAGGCCGAGGTGGTAATCGTATTCCCGTGACATCCGGTCCGGAGGAGCCCACCCGCCCGAACCGGCTCGTGCAGGAAGGCCCGACGGGGCAGATCAGCACCGGGCCCGATGCGCCGACCCAGCCGACCGAGGCCGCTCCGACCTCCGTGACCCGGCGCATCGCGGGATCCGTCCGCGGTGCGCTGGCCGACACCCGCCCGTTGCGCACGCCGGCGTACCGGCGGCTCTGGCTGGCGGGCGTGATCACGGTGGTCGGCGCGCAGCTGTCGGTCGTCGCCGTCCCGACGCAGATCTACCAGCTCACCGGCTCGTCCGCCTACGTCGGCCTGACCGGACTGTTCGGGCTCGTGCCGCTGGTCGTGTTCGGGCTCTGGGGCGGGGCCATCGCCGACGTGGTGGACCGGCGCACGGTGCTCCTCGTCTCGGGCGGTGCCATCGCACTGTCGTCGCTGGCGCTGTGGGTCACGGCCGCGAGCGGCGCCGGTGGGGTGTGGGCCGTGCTGGTGCTGTTCTCCGTGCAGACCGCCTTCCTCGCCGTCAACCAGCCCACCCGGAGCGCGGTGCTCCCTCGACTGCTGCCGGTCGATCAGCTCCCCGCGGCCAACGCGCTCAACATGACCGTCGTCCAGATCGGGGCCATCGCCGGGCCGCTGCTTGCCGGGGTTCTGATCCCGGTGGTGGGGCTGCCGACGCTCTACCTCTTCGATGCGATTGCGCTGCTCGCGACGCTGTGGGCCACGTGGCGGCTCCCGGCGGTGCCGCCGGGAGCCGCTGTGAACCGCCGCGCCGGCCTGCGCGAGGTGATCGACGGGTTCCGCTACGTCGCGCTGCACAAGGTCCTGCTCGTGTCGTTCCTCATCGACGTCGTGGCGATGGGGTTCGGCATGCCGCGCGTGGTGTTCCCGGAGACGGCGCACACGGTGTTCGGTGACCCCGCTTCCGGTGGGGGAGCGCTCGGGCTGTTGTTCGCCGCGATCCCGATCGGGATGGTGGTCGCCGGGCTGTTCTCCGGGTGGCTCACCCGGGTGCGGCGGCAGGGCGTGGCGGTGACGTTCGCGATCTGCACCTGGGGCCTCGGCGTCGCGTTGTTCGGACTGACCGGGTCGCTGTGGTTCGCGGTGCTGTTCCTCGCGGTCGCGGGCGCGGGCGACATGGTCAGCTCGACGTTCCGCAACTCGATGCTGCAGACGGTCGCCACCGACGAGATGCGCGGCCGGATGCAGGGCGTCTTCATCGTCGTCGTGGTAGGCGGCCCGCGGCTGGCGGACCTCTGGCATGGGCCGGCCGCGGACGCGATCGGCCCGTCGGCGGCCGCAGCGGTGGGTGGTTTTGCGGTGATCGTGTGCGCGATCGTCGTCGTCGCCGTGTTTCCCGTGTTCTGGCGATACCGGGCGCCGGCGGCCGCCGCGGCACCGCCGAAGGTGGTGTGACGTCCAGGTCTCGATCGTGATAAACCGGACATTGAACGGGTGACGGGGCGCCCGCCAGCCGTCACCATCATCACATGACTGATGTGAGCGCGGTCATCGCACAGCCCGAGCTGAAGCGGGCGATCGGTCCGAAGCTGCTGCTGTTCTTCGTGATCGGCGACATCCTGGGCACAGGCATCTATGCCCTCACCGGTTCGGTCGCCGGGGTGATCGGCGGTGCGTTGTGGGTCCCGTTCGTCCTGGCGTTCATCGTCGCGTTCATCACGGCGTTCAGCTACCTCGAGCTGGTCGGCAAGTACCCGCGTGCAGCCGGTGCGGCGCTGTACACCCACAAGGCGTTCGGCATCAACTTCCTGACCTTCATGGTCACGTTCACCGTGATGGCCTCCGGCGTCACGTCTGCCGCCACGGCGGCCAAGGCGTTCGGCGACACCTACCTGCGGCAGTTCATCGAGCTGCCGACCTGGGCGGTCGCCGCGGTCTTCATCGCCGGCCTCGCGCTGATCAACTTCCGGGGAGTGGGGGAGTCGGTCAAAGCCAACGTCGTGCTCACGATCATCGAG
The DNA here is from genome assembly GCA_025465235.1 of Pseudonocardia sp. Classification (GTDB taxonomy): domain Bacteria; phylum Actinomycetota; class Actinomycetes; order Mycobacteriales; family Pseudonocardiaceae; genus Pseudonocardia. The sequence continues at coordinate 1,337 of JAODNO010000678.1, read as the reverse complement.
CTTTCCGGCCTGCTGCTCATCATCGCGGTCGGCGTCTACGCGGTGGCGGGTGGCGCGGGCGAGCCGTCGCGGCTGGTGGAGATCAACACCGGGGAGACCACCGCGTTCATCGCGATCACCGCCGCGACATCGCTGGCATTCTTCGCCATGGTCGGGTTCGAGGACTCCGTCAACATGGCCGAGGAGTGCCACAACCCGCCGCGGATCTTCCCGCGCGCGATGCTCCTCGGGATGGGCGTCGCTGCGACCATCTACGTGATCATCGCGGTGCTGTCCTCGATGCTCGTGCCGGCCGACGACCTCGCCGCGGCGAAGAGCAGCGCCCTCTTCCGCGTGCTCGAGGTGGGGGCACCGGGGTTCCCGCTCGGCGTGTTCGCCGTGATCGGCCTGTTCGCGGTGGTGAACTCGGCCCTGATCAACATGCTGATGGCGAGCCGCCTGCTCTACGGGATGTCGAACGAGCGGATCCTCCCGCGGGTGTTCGGCATGGTCCACGAGGGCCGCCGGACGCCGTGGGTCGCGATCGTCTTCACCAGCGCCGTCGCGATCATCCTGGTGGCGAGCGTCGACATCACGCAGCTGGGTGGCACCACGGCACTGCTCCTGCTGGCCGTGTTCACCATCGTCAACATCGCGGTGCTCGTGCTCCGCCGCGACAAGGTGGACCACGACCACTTCCGGGCGCCGACCTGGAGCCCCTACGTCGGTATCGTGCTCTGCGGCTTCCTCGCGACGCCGCTGTCCGGACGGCCGTTGCAGCAGTTCGCGCTGGCTGGGATCCTGCTCGCGGTTGGCGCAGTGCTGTGGATCATCAACTATCTCGTCGTAGGCAGGGTGGACGTGGACCCCGAACAGCTCACCAAGGGCTGAGCGCCCCACGTCACAGGCTCTGGCGGGCGCGGACGACCCGCCGAGCACTAGCGTTGCGGCCAACCACGGAAAAGAAGAGTGCGAGGGAACCTCCACATGGCCGACGACACCAAGAACGCTGTCCTCCACCACCCCAATGGCGAGCACGAGATGGAGATCCAGGCTGCCACCGAGGGTGCGTCCGCGTTCGACATCAGCAAGCTGCTGCCTACAACGGGGCTGGTCACGCTCGATTCCGGCTACGGCAACACCGCTGCCTGTAGCTCGGCGATCACCTACATCGATGGTGACGCCGGCATCCTGCGCTACCGCGGCTACCCGATCGACCAGCTGGCCGAGAGCTCGACCTTCCTGGAGACCAGATACCTGCTGATCTACGGGGAGCTGCCGTCGAAGTCAGAGCTCGACGCCTTCAACACCAAGATCAGCCGCCACACACTGCTGCACGAGGACCTCTAACGGTTCTT
>JAODNO010000589.1 GCA_025465235.1 Pseudonocardia sp. | reverse complement strand
ACAGGCCGTGCGGAGTGCCTTCCGTGAAACCCGCGGTGGTCTGGACGCCTACCACCGCGCGTTCGCGCAGATCGTCGAGCGTGCGGGCGCCCGCGTAGGTGCAGGCCGAGCGGACGCCCGAACAGATGCCGTCCAGGACGTCCTCGACACCGGGGCGGGCGGGGTCGAGCAGCTGCTTCGAGCTCGAGATGCCCTCCTCGAACAGGGCCTTACGGGCCCGGTCGAAGCTGCCGTCGCCGCGGGTGCGGGCTCCGACCGCGCGTTTGGACGCCATCCCGAACGACTCCTTGTAGGGGCGCCCGTTCTCGTCGCGCAGCAGGTCGCCCGGCGACTCGTACGTGCCGGCCAGCCACGAACCGATCATCACCGCGGACGCGCCGGCGGCGATCGCGAGCGCGACGTCGCGCGGGTGGCGCACGCCGCCGTCGGCCCAGACCCGGACACCGAGATCGCGCCCCGCGTCGGCGCACTCCAGCACAGCGGAGAACTGCGGGCGGCCGACGCCCGTCATCATCCTGGTGGTGCACATGGCGCCGGGCCCGACGCCGACCTTGACGATGTCGGCGCCCGCTGCCGCGATGTCGCGCACGCCCTCTGCGGTGACGACGTTGCCCGCCGCGATCGGCACGGCCGAGCCGGCGTCGATGACGACCTTCCGGACGGCGCGCAGCGCGTCGAGCATCTTGTCCTGGTGGCCGTGGGCAGTGTCGACGACGAGGACGTCGACACCGGCGTCGAGCAGTGCCTTGGCCTTGACGGCGACGTCACCGTTGATTCCGACCGCCGCCGCGGTGCGCAGCCTGCCCTGCGCGTCGAGCGTGGGGGTGTAGATCTCCGCGCGGAGCGCACCGAGCCCGGTGAGCAGGCCGGCGAGGCGACCGTCGGCGTCGAGGCCGAGGGCGACCCGGCGGGCGCCGAGCGCCTCGAACACGTCCCGGGGCGGTGTGTCCAGCGGCAGGGTGAGCGGCGCCGCGTCGAGTACGTCGCCCAGCCGCGTGAAACGGTCGACGCCGCTGCACGCGGCCTCGTCGACCGTGCCGACCGGCCGGCCCGCCTCGTCGACCACGACGATCGCGCCGTGGGCCCGCTTGGACAGCAGGTTGAGCGCGTCGGCCACTGCGTCGGCGGGCGTGAGCACGAGCGGGGTGTCCCAGACGGGGTGCCGGGCCTTGATCCAGCTGACGATCTCTGCGACCGCGTCGGACGCGACGTCCTGCGGCAGGACGGTGAGCGCGCCCCTGCGGGCCAGCGTCTCGGCCATCCGCCTACCGGCGACCGCGGTCATGTTGGCCGCGATGACGGGAACCGTGGCGCCGGACCCATCGGCGGTGGTGAGGTCGACGTCGAACCGCGAGGCGACCGACGATCTGTTCGGCACCAGGAAGATGTCATCGTAGGTCAGGTCGTGAGACGGCTGCTGGCCGTCGAGGAAGCGCACGGTGTGTGGATTCTACTCGCGTAACAGCTCGCGCACGGTGTCGATCGTGTCGGCCTCCGCAGGCGTCTTGTCGGGGCGGTAGCGCAGTACCCGGGCGAACCGCAGCGCGACCCCGCCCGGGTACCGCGTGCTGCGCTGTGCGCCGTCGAGCTCGATCTCCACCACGAGCTCCGGCCGTAGCAGCACCGCGTGGCCCGTCTGCTCCCGGGTCAGGGCCGGGAACGTGCTGGTCTGCCAGGCGAGCAGCTCGTCGGTCATGCCCTTGAACGTCTTGCCGACCATGATCGGCTCGCCGCCGTCGGGATCGCGGGCGCCGAGGTGGATGTTCGAGAGCTGGTTGGAGCGGCGGCCGTGGCCCCACTCCGCGCCGAGCACGACGAGGTCGAGCGTGTGCACCGGCTTGACCTTCTGCCACGTCCGCCCGCGGCGCCCGGCGGCGTACGGGGCGTCGAGCGACTTGACCATGACGCCCTCGTGGCCGGCCGCGATCGCCTGGTCGAGCAACGCGGCGGCCTCCTCCCCGGTGGGCTCCACCAGACCGGGCATGCGGTGGCTGCCGACGGCCCCGTCGAGAGCGTCGAGCCGCTGCGCGAGCGGTGCGTCGAGCAGATCGGTGCCGTCGAGGTGGAGGCAGTCGAAGAAGAACGGTTGCAGCAGCAGCTCGCCCGTCGCCGCACCGAACCGGCTCATCGTCTCCTGGAACGGGCGGGGGCGGCCGTCGTCGCGAAGCGCGAGCGTCTCCCCGTCGAGCACCGCCGAGCGGCACGGAAGCGAGCGCACCAGCTCGACGAGCTCCGGGACGCTCGTGGTGATCTCGCGCAGCGTGCGCGTCCAGATCCGCACGTCGTCGCCCTGGCGGTGCACCTGGATGCGTGCACCGTCGAGCTTGTACTCGACGCTTGCGCGCGGGCCGATCTCGGCCAGCGCGGCGTCGAGGGCGTCGGCAGGCGAGGCGAGCATGGGCCGCACCGGCCTCCCGACCTGCAGTCTGACGGCGTCGAGGCCCGCGACGCCCTCGGTGAGCGCCAGCCGGGCGGTGGCAGGGAGCTGACCGGAGAGCATGAACGCCCGCCGGACCACGGCCGCGGGCACCTCCGCCGCCGCGGCGACGGCCTCCAGCATCACGCCCTCGAGGGCGCCCTGGCGCAGTTCGCCGGTGAGCAGCCGGCGCAGGAAGGCCTGCTCGTCAGCGGTGGCGGCGCCGAACAGCTCGGCGAGCAGGGCCGCTCGCCGAGCCGTGGAGCCCGCACCGGTGGTGGCGGCGAGGGAGTCGAGGGCGGCGTCGACCGCGGCCACCTCCAACCGTGGCTCGGCTGCCGGGGCGGCGTCGATGCCCGTGAGCGTGCGCCAGCCGGCGCCGAGGCGGTTCTGCCGCGGCTCGCCGGCCAGCCAGGCGGTGGCGGGCTCGACCTCATCGCCCTCCGCGCTGCGCAGGAGGGCGGCGAGCGTGGCCGCCTTCGCGGTGCGGGAGCGCGTGGCCCCGACCGTGGCGGACGCGGCGACGACGTCGGCGAGCAACACGCGCCCATCCTGGCAGCGCATACCGACATTTCGCGCCACCGTGGTCGACGGCCCCGTGGGCCGACGGCCGGACCATCGGCGTGGACGTCGCCGGTTGCGCCGTCCACATCAGCACCTACGAGGACGACCTGGCCACGGTCGCGAAGACGAGTACCTCGGTGATCCGGTTGATATCGTCCAGCTCCGCGTTCCGCCCGGCGATCCCGACGACCAGCCGGAAGATCTCGTCGTCGGTGGCAACCACGTCGTACCCGTTGATCCACAGGATCGTGGCGGTGGCGAGCCACCCCAACCGCTTGTTCCCGTCGACCAGGCCGTGGTTGCTCACCAGGGACTGCAGCAGCGCCGCCGCCTTTCCATGCAGGCTCGGATAGGCGTCCTTCCCGAACACCGTGGCCTCTGGACGTGCCAGGGCGGACTCCAACAACCCGTAGTCGCGTACCTCCGGTGCCCCACCGACAGCGCGCGACGCGATCTGCATCAGGGACTCGAGCGTGAGGAACTCGGTCACGCCTTACCGAGCCGGTCGAGCAGCTCGTCGTAGCGCGGGGTGAGCACGTCGAGCGCGTTCTGGACCCGAGCGAGGTGGGCGTGGCGGACGATGTACTCGCGCACGGCTTCGCGGGCGACGTCCTGCATGGAGCGGTGCTCGACCTCGGCCTGCATGCGCAGGGCCTCCGCCTCGTCCTCTGTGAGCCGGAGTGTCATGGCCATACGCAGGATGATACCACTCTGATACCGTCCTCTGCCGCGTTCGACGAAGGTGTTTGCAGACCCGACGACCCCGGCTCCCACCCTGCGGCTCGCGTTCCGCCATATGACCACCGACGACCTCGACGACCCGCATGTGATGCGGTACTACCCGCGCCCCAAAGAACGGGACGACGCTTCGCCGGTGACTGCGGTCTGGCACCCCAGGAAATCGACGGAACCACCGACATCGAGGTCGGTTGCCCCGTCCGCACTGATCTCCGGGGCCACGGCTATGCCACAGGAAGCAGCTGCCGCCTGCCGTGACCACGCCCGCGATGTACTCAACACGAAGCGCCTCATAGCGATCATTTATCCGGACAACACGCCCTCGCAGCGCGTCGCAGAGAAGGTTGGCCTCGCCCACGAACGCGACGCTGTTTCGCGCTCAGGACAGCCGGTACGCGTCTACGCCACAGCCCTGGGACAGCCAGCACGCATTGTCATCGAGCGGACGAATCCGCTACCCGACTCCACCATCGGCAGTTCACTCGGGCTGCTACGGGGCAAGTGCGACCGTGGTCGGTTCGCCCACGGAGGGGAGGCCGGGACGGCTCGTGACGTCGACTATCAGCTCGCCGACCTCGCTGGTGAGCGCGAACCGGGTGACCGCGCCCAGGAACGTGTTGGTGAGGACGGTGGCGGGCAGCCCGTCCGGGTCGCCGACGGCGAGCCCCTCCGGCCGGACCTGGCGCGTCGGTGCGCCTGGACGGATGCGGGGCCGGTCGCCGTCCTCGACGGGGACGTGGTTGGTGACCCCGACGAACTCGGCGACGAACTCCGTGGCGGGCCGGGTGTACACCTCCTGCGGGGTGTCCACCTGCTCGAGCCGCCCCTTGTTGAGCACCGCCACCCGGTCGGCCACGGCCAGCGCCTCCGCCTGGTCGTGGGTGACGAACAGCGTGGTGATGCCCTCGGCAAGCTGTACGCGACGGATCTCGTCGCGCAGCTGCACGCGCACGCGGGCGTCCAGCGCCGAGAGCGGCTCGTCGAGCAGCAGCACCGACGGCGAGACGGCCAGCGCGCGGGCCAGCGCGACGCGCTGCTGCTGCCCACCGGACATCTCGTGGGGGTACGAGCCGCCCCGCTCGCCGAGCCCCACCACCTCGAGCAGCTCCGCCGCCCGCCGCGACCGCTCCGCCGCCCCGACCCGCCGCATGCGCAGCCCGAACGCCACGTTCTCGGCGGCCGTCATCGTCGGGAAGAGGCTGT